>JANNTF010000735.1:0-8532 GCA_031403455.1 Alphaproteobacteria bacterium
GCTGATCGCCGCGCTCGAGCCGAGGAAGACGATGTAGACGTAGACGTAGCGCGCGACCTCCTCGGTCCAGGACAGCGAATCGTTGAGCACGTAGCGCGTGAAGTTCTGGAGGAAGAGGACGAAGAGCAGCGCGCCCATGAAGCAGGCGGCGAGGTTCTCTTCGAGCTTCAGGAAGAACGCTTTCATGTCGGCGGGAACGAGAAGGGCCCCATGGCGACGGCCACGGGGCCCCTTCGGACGCGGCGGGAGCCGCGTTACGAGATCGCCTGCATCGATTCGAGCGTGCCCTTGCCCCAGTTGAAGTCCTTCTCGCCGAGCTCGTAGACGGCGGTCATCCTCTTGCGGAACGACTCGCGGTCGGACTCGACGATCGTCATCCCCTTCTCCTTGAAGAAGCCGACGAGGCGCGCCTCGTCCGCGCGCGTCAGATCGTCGTTGACCTTGGCCCCGGCGAGGAACGCGGCGCGGAAGGCGCCCTTGTCGGCGTCCGACATCGGATCCCAGGCTTTCTTATTCATCATGACCATGATCGGCACGATCACGTGGCCGGTCAGGTTGAGGTATTTCTGGACCTCGTAGAACTTGTTGTTGTTGATCGTCGGCAGCGGGTTCTCCTGGCCGTCGGCGACCCCCGTCTGCAGGCTGAGATAGACCTCGCCCAGCGACATCGGCGTCGGCGTCGCGTCGAGCGCGCGGATCATGGCGAGGAAGAGCGGCGCCTCGGGCACGCGGATCTTGAGCCCCTTGACGTCGGCCGCCGTGGCGAGCGCCTTGGGCTTGGTCGTGAAGTGGCGCACGCCGTAGTAGAAGGTGCCGATGTGCACCATGTTGCGCTCGCTCGCGAGCTTGCCGATCTCCTGCCGGCCCCAAGGCGAGTCCATCATCTTGAGGAGCTGGGCCCAGTCGCGCGCGATGAACGGCGCCTCGAAGAACGACAGCGCGCGGTTGAGGTTGGAGAGGCTGCCCGGGCCCTCGGAGATGAAGTCGAGCGAGCCGTCGATCACCTGCGAGACCATCTCGCGCGCCGCGCCGAGCTGGCTCGAGGGGAAGACGTTGACCTTGTAGCGGCCCGACGTCGCCTTCTCGATCTCCTCGGCGGCCTTGGCGATGCCCTTGTGCACCGGCGAATCGACCGAATGCAGGTGGCCGAAGCGCAGCGTCTTCGCCTGCGCGGCCGCCGGCCGCGAGACGAAGGGCGCCGCGCCGAACACGGCGGTCCCGAGCGCGAATTGACGACGATGCAGCTTCATGGCGTTTCCCTCTCCCTGAATTCAGCGTTCTTGGCGCAGGTTAGCAACCCCGGCGCAGCCTGCCAACCGCCGCGGCCGATCGTCACGGCAGCAACGGCGTCACTTCGCGCGCCAGCAGGTCCATCGACCCGAGGACGCTGCGCCGATCGCCGAATTCGATCGCGAGCGAGACCAGCCCGCCGAACGGCCCGACCTCCTCGCGCAGCGCGATCACCTGGTCGGCCACCGAGCGCGGGCTGCCGCAGATCGAGAAGGTCTTCAGCGCGTATTCGGGCGTGATGCCCGCGTCGGGCATCGCCTTGTCGGTCTTGAGCAGCACCAGCATGTTCGCCCGCGTCAGCACGCCGATCAGGTAGCGCCAGAAATCGACGTACGGCCCGTCGGGATCCTCGAAATACGCGCGCGCCTCGGCGTCGGCGCGCGCGACGTGGATCACCCGCGCGATGCGCCAGTCGGCCGGGTTGGGCGCGCGCCCCGCCTTGGCGCAGCCCTCGAGGTAGACCTTCCAGTGGCTGACGAGGCTCGCGCGCGTGCAGAAATGCGCCGAGATGAAGCCCCAGCCCTTCTCGCCCGCCCAGCGCACGCTGCCCGAGGACGGGCTCGCCGCCGAGACCGCCATCGGCGGATGCGGCTGCTGGTAGGGCCGGATGATCGAGCCGATCCCGAGCTCGGGCACGACGAACTTCTCCAGCGTGACGTCCCAGTGCTTGCCCTTGAGCGCGATCGGGCTCTCGCCCGTCCACAGCTTCAGGATCATCTCGGCGGATTCCTCCATCATCGAAACGCGCTCGGCCGGGTCGGTGCGCTTGAACAGCTCGAAATCGCTGGGCAGCCCACCCGAACTGATGCCGAAAGTGAGGCGCCCTTCGCTCAGATGATCGGGCAACGCGGCATGCGCCGCGACGATTGCCGGGTGCTGCTGCGGTAGGTTGATGACGCCGGTGCACAGGCGGATGCGCTTGGTGCGGGCGATCAGGTTGGCGAGAAAGATGAACGGGCTGGTGATCGGCTCGCTCGGCGCCGAGTAATGCTCGCCCACCCACAGCTCGTCGAACCCGACCGCATCGGCATGAACCGCGGTCTCGACATCGTCGAGCAGCGCGCGATGCAGGTCACGTCGCGGATCGTGATACGGCATCATGAACATGCCGAGCTTCATGGCGTCCCCCGATGTTCTATATGCAGAACGCTATTCTGCATTCGGGACGATCGTGGCGAGCGCGTCTGGGCTTGTCAACGCACGCCGCGCCGCGCGCCTGTCACGGACGCGCGAAGTCGATCGGCGGGCGACCGTCGATCTGGCCGTGGACGGTATTGACGGCGCGGGCGAGCGCACGCGCGATGTCGGCCTCGCGATTCTCGATGGTGCCGGAGCGGGCGGCGCAGCCGACGATCAGGACGACGTCGCCGGCGCGATCGAAGATCGGCAGCGAGAGCGTGGTGAAACCTTCGACGAACTCGCCGTTGCTGCGCACATAGCCGCGTTGGCGTGTGGCAGCCAGATCGCGTTCCATCTCGGCGCGTTCCATGATCGTCGTCCGGGTGTGCCGCACCGGCTTCCAGCTCGCGAGCGCGTCCTCGCGCTGGGGCGCGGCGAGCCAGCCGAGCTTGGCCTTGAACTGCGGTGCGGCGGTCGGCGGAAAGCGGTAGCCGACCGGCGCGGCGGACACCGAGGGATCGGGATAATGCGCGGTATGCACGACCAGGAACGAGCCGTCGGCGATCGGCTCGCACACGGTGCAGGGCAACCCGATCTCGTCGGCGAGGCGATCGATGATCGTCCTGACGACCGGCAGATGCGGATGCGAGATCAAGGCGGCGGTGCTGTCGGCCGCGAGCGCGGGCCCCAGACGATAGAGGCGCGTCGGCACGTCGTAGACGATCCAGGCATGGTCCGCGAGCGTGCGCAGGATGTTGTAGCAATGGCTGCGCGTGATCTTCAGCGTGTCGGAGATCTCCGACAGCGCGGCGCCCGAGGAGCTGCGCGAGTTCAGCAACCGGATCACGGCGATGGCCTTGGCCACGGCCGGCACCATCTGCGGCTTGATCGCGATGACGTTGCTCGGCGGTGCCGGCTTCAGACGGTGGGGGCGCTTGGTCGGCATCGGCTCCTCGGAAATGCAGGCGGCTTGACAAGCCAGGCAGCCTGTTCTTCAATTCCCTAAGCAGAAAGTCGTTCTGAGTAAAGAACGACCTTCACTCATGGGGAGGGAAACATGCGGGCATCGATTCGTCACCTGTCGCGCGGCTTTGCGCTGGTCGCCGCGCTCGCCTTGGCGACGCCGGCAAGTGCGCAGATCGCGCTCAAATTCGGGCACATCGTCGGGACCGACCACGCCATCCATATCGGCGCCACCGCGATGGCCGAGCATATCGGCAAATGCAGCAACGGTCAGATGAAGCTCGACATCTTTCCCGGCGGTCAGCTCGGCAATGAATCCGCGCTCATCGATCAGATCCGATTGGGCGGCGTCGATTTCGCCAACTCAGGCGCCGGCTTCCTGTCGCGCAACCACGCGCCCCTCGGGATCAGCTCGCTGCCCTATGCCTTCCGCGATCGCGACCACGCGCTCGCCTACGCCAAGAGCCCCGTCTTGCGCGAGCTGATGGACAATTGGGAGAAGGCCACCGGCCAGATCCTGCTCGGGTCCTATTACTCGGCGGCGTTCCATGTCTATGCGCAGGAAGCCTTCGAGAAACCCGAGCAGATGAAGGGCAAGAAGATCCGCATTCCCGACGCGCCGGCCTGGATGGTGTTCTACCGCGCCGTCGGCGCCAATCCCGTGCCGATGGCGCTGGGCGAGGTCTATCTCGGCCTGCGTCAAGGCGTGATCGATGGCACGAACATGCCGCTCGCCGTCGGCTTCTCGACCAAGCTGCACGAGGTCACCAAGGTCATCAACATGACTTTCCATCAGATGGAGATCGCGATGCTGCTGACGGGTCAGCACGTGAAGCGCCGCCTCAATGCCGAGCAATGGAAATGCGTCGAGGAAGGCGGAAAGATCTATGCCGCGGCGGCGGAGAAGGAGATCGTGCGCGGCGAGGACCAGCTGCGCACGCAGATGACGCAGCAGAATCTCGTCAAGTTCGTCGATGTGGATCTCGCCGCCTACCGCGCGGCGACCGCATCGGTGATCTCCGATCGCGTCAAGTCGGGCGAGTTCCCGCAAGCCCTGGTCGACAAGATCAACGCGATCAAGTGAGTTCCTGCGCGCGCGCGGCGCATCCGCCATGAACGGAGGCGTCTCGCGCCTGCGTCGGCTGATCGACTTCCCGATCGAGGATTGGCTCGGCATCGCCATCACCTTCGCGATCCTGGTGGTGATGTCGGTGCAGATCTTCCTGCGCTACGTCCTCAACGAGAGTCTGATCTGGTCCGATGAGCTGGCGCGCTATCTGCTGATCGCGATGGCGTTCATCGGCTGCGCGGCGGGCGTGCGCAAGCGCTGTCACATCCGCATCGACGTCATCGATCTGGTGCTGCCCGCCACGGCGCGCCGTGTGCTGGCGGTCGCGACCGATGCACTGGTGCTGTTCTATCTCGTGTACATCTTCGTGGCGTCGATCGAGATCCTCGGCATCTTCGCAAGCCAGCCGAGCACCGCCATGGGCGTCTCGATGGCGGTGCCCTATTCCGTGATCACGATCGGGTTCGGCCTCGCTGCCTTGCGCATGGTCCTGCTCTACATTCCGCCTCCGCGCGCATGACGCTGCTGTTCGTCGTGTTCCTGCTGCTGCTGCTGGCCGGCGTGCCGATCTTCGCGGCGACCGCGCTCGCCAGCCTCAGCTATATCTGGCTCAACGGCTTGCCGGCGCTGGTCGTGGTGCAGCAGCTCTTCGACTCGCTCGACAAGTTTCCGCTGCTGGCGGTGCCGTTCTTCGTGCTCGCCGGCAATCTCATGAACAGCTCGGGCATTTCCGATCGGCTCTATGTCTTCGCGCATAGCCTGTGCGGCCACGTCACCGGCGGGCTGGGCCACGTCAACATCGTCGGCAGCTTCATCTTCTCGGGCATGAGCGGCACCGCGATGGCCGATGCCGCCGGTGTCGGCACGATCGAGCTGAAGGCGATGCGCGACCAGGGTTACGACGACGATTTCTCCGTCGGGATCACGGCGGCGTCGAGCACGATGGGACCGATCATTCCGCCGAGCCTGCCGATGATCCTCTACGGCATCACCGCCAGCGCCTCGATCGGCGCGCTCTTCATCGCCGGCATCGTACCCGGCGTGCTGATGGCGATCGCGCTGCACACCCATGTCTACGTGGTCGCGAAGCGACACGGCTATCCCCGGTCGGTGCGCGCGACACTGAAGCAGGTCGCGGTCGCCTTCGTGCGCGCGATCCCCGTGCTCGCCGCGCCCGCCATCATCCTCGGCGGCATCCTGTTCGGCATTTTCACGCCCACCGAGGCGGCGGTGATCGCCAGCCTCTACGCCGCGCTGATCGGTTTCGTCGTCTATCGCACGCTGACGATCCGGCAATTCATCGAGGAGCTGCGCAGCACCTTCGAGACGACCGCTGTCGTGATGATCATGACGGCGGGCGCGATCGTCTTCGGCTGGGTGCTCGTGCGCGAGAATTTCGCCGCCAACTTCGTGACGCTCATGCTGTCCTTCGCGAGCGAGCCCTGGCAATGCATGCTCGTCCTCAACGTGGCGCTCCTGCTCTGCGGCATGTTCATGGATCCGCTGCCGATCCTGCTGATCTTCACGCCGCTCGTCATGCCCGTCCTCCAGGTCTACGGGATCGATCCGGTGCAGTTCGGCGTGGTCATGGTGCTCAATCTGATGATCGGCATGCTGACGCCGCCGATCGGCGGCTTGTGCTTCGTGCTCGCGCGCATCTCCGGCCTGCCCTTGGCGCGGGTCTTCCGCGCTTGCGCGCCCTACTATCTGCCGCTCGGGATCGTGCTGATCCTGATCTCGGTCTTCCCGCCGCTGACCCTCTGGCTTCCCAATCTGTTGTTGAAGTGATGGCCGACGAATTCCGTATCGCCCACGATCAGCTGGTGGAGCTCGTCGCGCAGATCTTCGCGCGTGTCGGCAACTCGGCGGATGATTCGCGCCGCATCGCGTCCCATCTCGCGGGCTCGAATCTCGCCGGTCACGAATCGCACGGCGTGATCCGGGTGCCGCTCTATCTCGATTGGCAGGCGAACGGCATCGTGGTCGCGGGACAGCGCGGCGCGATCGTCAAGGATGCCGGCGCACTCGTGCAGATCGATGGCGGCTTCGGCTATGGCCAGATCGTCGGCGCGCTGGCGGTCGCCGAAGGCATCGCGCGCGCACGCCGCCATGGCATCGCGCTCGTGGCGCTCAAGCATTCCGCCCATCTCGGGCGTCTCGGCGGTTGGGCGGAGATCGCCGCCGCTGACGGCATCGCGTCCGTGCATTTCCTCAACTCGCCGGGCAAGGGCGGCATCCAGGTGGCGCCGTTCGGCGGACGCGAGGCTCGGCTCGCGCCCAATCCGATGGCGATCGCGGTGCCACAGCTTGGCCGCCACCCGCTGCTGCTCGACATCACCGCTTCGGTCGTGCCCGAAGGCAAGGTGAAGGTCGCGCTCAACAAGAATGCCTTGCTGCCCGAGGGCGCGGCGATCGACGCCCTGGGCAAGCCGACGCGCGATCCGCGCGGCTATTACGGGCCGCCGAAAGGCGCGCTGCTGCCGAGCGGCGGCCATAAGGGTTCGGGGCTCTGCATCATGATCGATCTGCTCGCGGGCGCCTTGACCGGTGGCGGCACCAGCGATCCGCGTGTCGACGGGCGCGGCAACAATCTGCTCTCGCTCTACATCGATCCCGCGCATCTCGAAGGCCGGGACGCGGTGGAGCTCGCCGCCCGGGAGCTTTCCGATTGGGTCACGAGCGCGACGCCGCTGACCCCAGGCGGCGAGGTGTTCGCGCCCGGGGATTACGAGGCGCGGATGCGTGCCGATCGCCTGCGCCACGGCGTGCCGCTCGACACCGAGACCTGGCGCCAGCTCTGCGATGCCGCGACGCGAGTCGGCGTCGCGCCACCGCGGCTGCGATAAAGGAGACAGCGATGTCCGACCGTGCCCTCGAAGTGAAAGCCAAGCTCAAGCGCGGCGAGATCGTCTACAGCGCCTGGCTGACCTTCAACGATGTCGGAGTCGCGGAGGTCCTGGCCGGGACGGGATTCGACATCATCCTGATCGACACCGAGCACACCTCGATCACGTTGGAGAATCTGCATCACTGCCTGGCGGCGATGAAGCGCTGGGATCCTGTCACGATCGTGCGCGTGCCCGGCCACGAGCCGTCGATGATCAAGCGCGTGCTCGATATCGGCGCGGACGGCGTCATCGGGCCGATGACGATGGATGCCGCGCAGGCCGCGCGGCTGGTCGCATCGTGCAAGTACGCGCCGGTCGGGATGCGCGGCTACGGTCCGCGGCGCGCCTCGAATTATTTCCGCGACATCGATCGCTACGTCGCGCAGGCGAATGACGCGACTTTCGTGATCCCGCAGATCGAGCACGTGGAGGCGGCCGGGCGCGCCCATGAAATCGCCGCGGTGCCGGGCGTCGACGCGCTCTGCCTCGGGCCCTACGACATGTCGGCGACCGCGGGCCTGGTCGGGCAGCTCGACCATCCGACGATGGTGGGCGCGATGGACAAGGTCTTCGACGCCGCGCGCGCCAAGGGTCTCGCGGTCTGCATGGGTTTCTATTTGCCGCCCGAGCAGCAGCCGAAATGGGTCGCCAAGGGCGCGCGGCTGGTGATCGCCGCCGACGACATCAGCAATCTGCGCAACGGCGTCACCCGGGATCTCGCCGAGGCGCGGCGTCTTCTCGCGCGGTGACCCGAGCGGTTAGGGTGCCGGGCCGGATCGCGCTGGCGATCCGCCGCCACAACGACCAGGAGACCCGTGATGTCTGCGATGACCGAAGGCGAGTACCGCTACAACATGCTGATCAAGCGGTTCGCCTCGCGGCCGGAACCGCCCTTCGAGAGCAAGTCTGAACAGGAGTTCATCTGGGGCCGTCACTGGGGCTGCAGCAACGATGTCGGGCAGCTGCGCGTGGTGATGATGCATCGCCCCGGCGACGAGCTGAAGATCGTGGATCCGTCCAAGAAGCTCAACGAGATCGGCGCCTTCGGCGACGACGAGACGGGCTGGTACTGGCGCGGCAACGAGATCCCGCCGCTTGCGGAGATGCAGGCAGAGCATGACGGGCTCGCGGCCGCGTTGCGCGCCGAGGGCGTCGAGATCGTCCACCTCGACAAGATCAAGCCGGGCCGCATGAAGAGCTGCT
>JANNTF010000736.1:0-7644 GCA_031403455.1 Alphaproteobacteria bacterium
GCTGCTGCCGCTGATCGATCTCGACGACTGGCCGATGCTCGGGCTGGTGGCGTGTTACATCGCAGCGAGTTTCGTGGTGTTCATGGTCTGCCATGGCGAGCTGGCGCGGCTGCGCCCGCCGCCGGTCGCGCTCACCGGCTATTACCTGTGGATCGCTTTCGGCGGCGCGGTGGGCGGGCTGGCGGTCGGCATCGCGGCGCCGCGGCTGCTCGACAGCGATCATGATCTCGCGATCGCCGTGTTCCTGGCCGGCGCGGCCGTCATGGCGGCGCAGCTCGCGGGGCCGACCCGACGGAGCCGGGAGTTGGCCGGCGGCGCCGTCGCGCTGTCGATGCTCGGCGCCCTGCTGCTCTGGACGCGCGACCTGGAAACCGAGAACGCGCTGCACTCGGTACGCAATTTCTACGGCACGCTGCGCATCGAGGAGGAGGGCGACACCGGTGATCCCGATGAACGACGCCAGCTCTTCCATGGCCGCATCATGCATGGCGAGCAGTTCCTCGCTGCCGGTCGCGGTCGCGAGGTCACGAGCTACTACGGCGCCCGCAGCGGCGTGGCGCTGGCGATCAAGGCGACGCGGCGCTTCACGGCGCCGCAACGCATCGGCGTGATCGGCCTCGGCGCAGGCGTCTTGGCGGCGTATGGACGCGAACAGGATGTCTATCGGTTCTACGAGATCAACCCGCTGGTCGTTGCCCTGGCGCGCAGCGAGTTCTCGTTCCTCGCGGATAGCGCGGCGAAGATCGACGTCGCGCTCGGGGATGCGCGCCTCGTGCTGGAGCGCGAAGCGCCGCAGCGTTTCGACGTGCTCGTGATCGATGCCTTCACGGGCGATGCGATCCCGATCCATCTGCTGACCGAGGAAGCGATCGCGCTGTACCTGGGCCATCTGGCACCCGGCGGCGTGCTCGCCGTGCACGTGTCGAACAAATATCTCGACCTCGCGCCGTTGGTGCGTCTGGCGAGCGACAGGCTGGGTTGGGTCGCCCGCATCGTCGATGACGACGAGGACAGCGACGATGAGGACGAAGTGATATCCGCGTCGAGCTGGGTCATCGTGGCCAAGGAGCCGAGCCGGCTGGAACCGGGCCAACTCGGCGGCGAGGCCAAAGAGATCGATGTGCCTGCCGGGCTGGCGCCCTGGCGCGACGACTATTCGAGTCTGTTCTCCGTGCTGCGGCGGCGTGGCGACAGCGAGTGAGCGGGGCTTCAGGACGCGAGCAATTCCTGCACCGCCGTGGCGATGAAGCGCTCATCCGCCTTGCACGCTGACGGATTGCCGGCGCGGTGGCCCCAGACCGAGGGGATCGGCAGCAGCCTCGCGTGGCTCATCTGCGGAACTTCGAGCGCGTTGTCGTCGACCTGGAAATACAGATCATGCGATCCCGGCATCACCAGGGTCTTGGCGCGGATGGCGCCGAGCGCGGCGCCCAGATTGCCTTTGAAGCGTTCATTGGCGGAGATGTCGCCGGCCTGCCAGGTCAGCAACTGGGCCAGCAGGTCGTTGGCGTTGCGGCGCTGGAAATTGCCTTCCCAGCCGGCGATCAGGAAATCCTCGAGCGACGCGGCCCCGAGCTGGCGCCACATCTCCTCACGATAGAAGCTCTGGCTCAGCGCCCAGCCCGCGTAGATCCGTCCCATGGCGCGCAAGCCACGCAATGGCTGCGTCGCGAACCAGCCATCCTGCCAGGCGGGGTCGGCCGTCAGCGCCGACTTGATGCCTTCCAGGAAGACGAAGTTATGCGGACTGGTGCGGGCCGAACCGCAGACCATGCAGGCGCGCGCGACCTGATCGGGAAACATCGACGCCCAGTGATAGGCCTGCTGCGCCCCCATCGACCAGCCATAGACCAGCGCGATCTTGTCGATGCCGAAGACGCTCTTCAGCAGGGTCTGCTGCAGCTTCACATTGTCGTAGGCGGTGATGAGCGGGAAGCGGCCGCGGTCGAACGGCGCCGCCACGTTGCTCGGGCTGGTCGACAGTCCATTGGTGAACATATTGGGAACGACGATGAAGTAGCGCGTCGGATCGAGGATGCGGTCGGGCCCGATCAGCCACTCCACATCCGCGTGCTGCGCCGAATAGGAAGTCGGGTAGACGATGACGTTGGATTTGTCCGCCGCCAGGGTGCCGTAGGTCTTGTAGACCAGCTTCGCCCCGCGCAGCGTGATCCCGCTCTGGAGCACCAAATTCCCGGCCTCGAACACCGCCTCCGACATCCCCGTCTCCCGCTCTGGTTAAGGGCGTGATCTACGCCGGAGAACGCAGCCGCGCGCTAGGGAATTCTGGCGGCGGACAGGGGCTGGGCGGCGACTGCGCTGACCCCTTGCCCCTCGCCGGAGCAGACCCTATAACGCCCCGCTTCCGATGGCGGCCACGGCCGGGGCCAGCGCATTCCGCGCGAGCGTTCCAGGGCATGCCCAACCGCCACTTACGCGAAGGAGACATGAAAATGCCCAAGATGAAGACGAAATCTGCTGCGAAGAAACGATTCAAGGTCAGCGCGACGGGACGCGTGTTCGTCGGCGTCGCGAACAAGCGACACGGCATGCGCAAGCGTTCCAACCGCATGCTGCGCCAAGCGAGCGGCATGAAAGAGCTGAGCCCTGGCCACGCGGCCAAGGTCATCAAGCAATGGCTCCACGGCTGATCTGAAGGGAATCGAGTCATGTCACGCGTCAAACGCGGCGTAACGGGCCGTGCCCGTCACAAGGAAGTCATCAAGCTCTCCAAGGGTTTCGTTGGTCGCTCCGGCACCAGCTTCCGCCCGGCGCTCGAGCGTCTCGAAAAGGCGATGCAGTACGCCTATCGGGATCGGCGCAACAAGAAGCGCGATTTTCGCGGCCTCTGGATCCAGCGCATCAATGCAGGCGCGCGGCTCCACGGCCTCACCTATTCCAGGCTCATGGACGGCATCAAGAAGGCCGGCATCGCCGTCGACCGCAAGGTCCTCGCCGATCTCGCGGTCACGGATGCCGATGGTTTTGGCAAGCTCGTTCAGCAGGCCAAGTCCGCCCTGGGCTGATCCGCGACGCGGAGACACGATGAGGGAAGGGGCCTGGCCGGCAAGCCGGGCCCTTTTCATTTGCTGCGTGATGATCGAGAGACACGAATGACCGACGAGCTTTCCACCGTTTCAACCGACGCCCGAAACCGCATCGCCGGTGCCGGCGACGCCGCCGCGCTCGAGGCGCTGCGCATCGAGCTGCTTGGCAAGAAGGGCCGCGTGACCGAGCTGATGAAGACGCTCGGCGCCCTGCCGGCCGATCAGCGCAAGGCGCGCGGCGCCGCGCTGAACGTGCTCAAGGACGAGCTCGCCGCGGCGCTTGACGGGCGCACCGCGACGCTCGCCGAGTCCGAGCTCAATGCGCGGCTGGCGCGCGAGACCAGCGACGTGACGCTGCCGCCGCGGCCGCTGCCCGATGGTCGCATTCATCCGATCACACAGACGATCGACGAGCTGACCGCGATCTTCGGCGAGATGGGCTTCACCGTCGCCGAGGGCCCGGACATCGAGGACGATTGGTATAATTTCACCGCGCTCAACATCCCGGCCGAACACCCCTCGCGGCAGATGATGGACACGTTCTATCTGAAGAGCGGCGGGACGGGCGCACCCAAGGTGCTGCGCACGCATACGAGTCCGGTGCAGATCCGCACGATGATGAGCGTGAAGCCGCCGATCCGCGTGATCATTCCCGGCCGCACCTATCGTTCCGATCATGACGCGACCCACTCGCCGAACTTCCATCAGGTCGAAGGCCTGGTGATCGACAAGGCGATCCACATGGGGCATCTCAAGGGCTGCTTGCAGGAATTCTGCCGCGCCTATTTCGAAGTGAGCGATCTGCCGCTGCGCTTCCGCCCGTCGCATTTCCCGTTCACCGAACCGTCGGCCGAGGTCGATATCGGCTGCTTGCGCAGCGGCGGCGAACTCAAGCTCGGCAATCACGGGGATTGGCTGGAAATTCTCGGCTGCGGGATGGTGCATCCCAAGGTGATCGCGAATTGCGGCCTCGATCCGACCGAGTGGCAAGGCTTCGCCTTCGGCATGGGGATCGAGCGCATCACGATGCTGAAATACGGCATCCCCGATCTGCGCACGTTCTACGAGGCCGATCTGCGATGGCTTCGGCATTACGGCTTCCTCGCGCTCGATCTGCCCTCGATGACCGGAGGATTGGCGCGATGAAGTTCACGCTGTCCTGGCTCAAGGAGCATCTCGACACCAACGCCGGCCTCGCGGAGGTCAGCGAGGCTGTGACGGCGATCGGACTCGAACTCGAATCGCTCGACGATCGCGCCGCGAAGCTCGCACCGTTCATCGTCGGCTACGTCGTCGAGGCGAAGAGGCATCCCGACGCCGATCGCTTGCGCGTCTGCATCGTCGATACCGGCACGGATCAGGTCCAGGTCGTGTGCGGCGCGCCCAATGCGCGCACCGGCATGAAGGGCGTGTTCGCGCGCGCCGGCACGACGATTCCGGGCACCGGCGTGCTGCTCAAATCCGGCGTCATCAGAGGCCAGGCATCGAACGGCATGCTGTGCTCGGCGCGCGAGATGGGTCTGTCGGACGAACATGACGGCATCATCGATCTGCCCGGGGATGCCGTGATCGGCGCGCCTTTCGCCGCGGTGATCGGGCTCGACGATCCGGTGATCGACGTCGCGGTCACGCCCAACCGGCAGGATTGCCTCGGCGTGCGCGGCATCGCGCGCGACCTCGCGGCCAAGGGCATCGGCACGCTGAAGCCACGGCGCGTCGTGCCGGTGATGGCGCGTTTCAAGAGCGCGCTGACCGTGCGCTTCGATCTGCCCTCGGACTCGGCGCGGGCTTGCCCGCTCTTCGTCGGCCGCCACATCCGCGGCGTGAAGAACGGCGCGTCGCCCAAATGGCTGCAGCAGCGCCTGACGGCGATCGGCCTCAGGCCGATCTCGGCGCTGGTCGACGTCACCAATCTGCTGACCTTCGATGTCAGCCGGCCGCTGCATGTCTTCGACGCCGGCAAGGTCACCGGCGGAATCGTCGTGCGCCTCGCGCAGCCGGGCGAGACGATCGCGGCGCTGAACGGCAAGAGCTACACGCTGACCGGCAGCGAGACGGTGATCGGCGATGAATCCGGCGCGGTCGAGGGTCTCGGCGGCGTCATCGGCGGCGAGCATTCCGGCTGCACGGAAACGACGACCGATGTCTTCGTCGAGGCGGCGCTGTTCGATCCGATCCGCACCGCGCAGACCGGGCGTACGCATCAGATCAATTCCGATGCGCGCTATCGCTTCGAGCGTGGCTTGGATCCCGAGGCCGTCATCGAAGGCATGGAAGCGGCCACGCGATTGATCCTCGAGATCTGCGGCGGCGAGGCGAGCGAGCTGATCATCGCCGGCGAGGTGCCGGCGTGGCGGCGCCGCTACCGCCTGCGCAAGAACCGTGTCGCATCGCTCGTCGGTGTGGACGTGCCGCCGGCCGAACAGGTGCGCATTCTCGAGTCACTGGGTTTCACGACATGCGAGGACGGCGATGCATGGGAGGTGATGCCGCCGCCGTGGCGCTCGGACGTGCAGGGCGAGGCCGATCTCTGCGAGGAGGTCGCGCGGATCTGGGGTTACGACAAGATCGTCGCCGTGCCGATGCCGCGCGACTCGGCGCTGCCGGCGCCAGCGATCACGCCGGCGCAGCGCCGGGTGCGTGATGCCAAGCGCTGCCTCGCGGGGCTGGGGCTGGTCGAGGCCGTCACCTTCTCCTTCATGCAGAAGGACGTCGCTGCCTTGTTCGGCGGGGTCAACCCGACGCTCGAGCTGCTCAACCCGATCTCGGCGGAGCTCGACATGATGCGCCCGACGATCGTGCCGAATCTGATGCTGGCGGCGAAGCGCAATGCCGCTCGCGGCCTGGCTGACTTGGCGCTGTTCGAGGTCGGCCCGCAATTCGCGACCGATGCGCCCGATGGCCAATCGATGATGGCGAGCGGTGTGCGCACCGGCGCGGCGGCGCCGCGGAGCTGGGGCATGCCGCAGCGCCCGCTCGATGCGCTCGATGCGCGCGGCGACGCGCTGGCGCTGCTCGGCGTGCTCGGCGCGCCGCTCGAGAATCTGCAGACCACGCGCGACGCGCCCGCCTATTACCATCCCGGGCGCTCCGGGAGCCTGCGTCTGGGGCCCAAGGTGATCGCGGTCTTCGGTGAGCTGCATCCGCGCGTGCTCGCCAAGCTCGATCTCAAGGCGCCGGTCGTCGCATTCGAGGTGACGCTCGATGCCGTGCCGATGCCCAAGGCGCGCGCGGGCCGTGCGCGTCCGTTGCTCAAGCTCGCCGCGCTCCAACCGGTCGAGCGCGACTTCGCCTTCGTCGTCGATCGTGGCGTCGAGTCGGAGAAGCTCGTGCGCGCGCTCAAGGCGGTCGGGAAGGACATCGCCGCGCAAGCCGCCATCGGCGCGGTGTCGGTCTTCGATCTCTACGAAGGCAAGGGCATGCCCGAAGGCAAGAAGTCGCT
This sequence comes from Alphaproteobacteria bacterium, assembly GCA_031403455.1. GTDB lineage: Bacteria > Pseudomonadota > Alphaproteobacteria > CACIAM-22H2 > CACIAM-22H2 > CAIOSQ01. The sequence goes on from JANNTF010000736.1 coordinate 6,490, forward strand.
CGCCGTCTCGGTGAAGCTGCAACCCGTGGAGCGCACGCTCACGGATGTCGAGATCGACGCCATCGGCCAGCGACTCGTCGCCGCCGCCGCGAAGGCGACGGGTGCAACCCTGCGGAGCTGACATCGCACCGGGAGTTCGAGAGTCAAACCGGCACGAGGCGGCGATGCGGTTCGGGCGGGAGCTGGACGCGGATCGGGTCGCCCGGCACGACGTCGCCGCCGACGATCACGATCGCCATGATCCCTGCCTTGCGGATCAGGTCGCCGCTGGCGTCGCGATCGAGGGTCGCCGCCATCAGCCCGGGTTGAAACCGGTCGAGCTGGGCGCAAGGATTGCGCAAGCCCGTCACTTCGATGACCGCGTGATGGCCGAGATGCAGCATCGCGCCGGTCGGTAGGCCGAGCAGATCCAGCCCGCGTGTCGTCACGTTCTCGCCCAGCGCGGCGGCGGCCACATGGAACCCGGCCGCGTGCAGCTCGTCGAGCAGCTCGGCATGGATCAGATGGACCTGGCGGAGATTCGGCTGCGTTGGATCGCGCGCGACGCGGGAGCGGTGCTTGACGGTCGCGCCGTGATGCGCGTCGCCTTCGACGCCGAGCCCAGCCACCAGTCGGATCCCGGCGACCGCAAGCTTGCTGAATCGATGCGTCGCATCGCGGCTCACCGCCGTCACGCGCCCCTGCATTGGAATCCTCCCGGCCATCGCGAGCGGCCGGCGCGCCAGGATTGTCAGCGCGCGCGCGCCGACCTATCAGTGACGTCACGTGTCGGGTCGGAGATCTAGCACGCGGGGGGATGGCGATGAGGACATATGAGGGTTCGCGCAGCTTGGCAGGCGCCGTCGTGACGGTGGATGGCAAGCCGCTCGACCCGCGCTTCGATCTCAAGACGTATTCCAAGGCCGGGTTCGAATGGACCTATGAAGGGGCGGGGCCGCTGCAACTGGCACTGGCGCTGCTCGCTGATCATCTCGGCGATCCCAAGACCGCGATGGCGCGTCACGAGGCGTTCATGCGCGATACCGTCGCCGTCCTCGACAACGCCTGGACTCTCACCTCGGCGGAGATCGACGAGGCGCTGACGAGGACGGCGCGGACGGCGTGATCGACGACGGCGGCCCGGCGTGGCGCCGCCTTTCGGCGGTCCCATACGGT
>JANNTF010000737.1:0-4846 GCA_031403455.1 Alphaproteobacteria bacterium
CCCTTCGATGAAGTACTCGCCGACGCGCGCCGAATGACAGGCCCAGAATCCCTCAGGGATGCGGAACTCCCGCTTGATCGCCGTGAGGTCGTCGAGCATGCGCAACTCGGTCGTAAATCCCGCGAGTTGCAGATGCCGTACCCAAGCGCGGCAACAGCCGCAGCTCGGTGTGAGGTAGACACTCACGCGCGTTGCCGTCGACGCAAGCGACTGCCCACTCGCAAACACCAGGAACGGGATGGACCGCAGCAGCGAGCGTCGAAAAATCTCCATCTGATTCCTCCGTAGTCAAAAATACCGAGAGACGAAAGCCGTGAGCCCCTTCGCAGGAAGCATTCGCTCTACCTTCTTGTCGCCACTTGGCGACGGCACGTCGTTGAGCGGCAAGTCGACCGTAGCGATCAGGCCTCCCGCTGGCGAATTCACAAACCGGACTTGGCCGCCATGGGCATGAATGGCTTGACGTGCGATCGTCAGTCCGAGCCCGCTGCCGCCCCTCTCTCGATTGCGCGAGGCATCGAGCCGCACGAAGGGCTCAAATACATGTTCCTGCTCGGCTTCCGGTATTCCCGGCCCATGATCCGCGATCGTCACGATCACTCGCCCCTTATCTGTCGCCAGCGCGACATCCGCTGCCTCGCCGTGCTTCCAAGCGTTGTCAATTAGATTGGCCAAAGCGCGTTTCAGCGCCAGTGGCCGGCACCGCATGCCGAGATGCCTCGGTCCGAAATAGCCAACAGCATGCCCACTGTCGGCGGCATCGTTGCAGAGCGTTGCCAGCAACGTGGCGACGTCGAACTGCTTGAATGACTCGCTCTCAGTCTCGCCTCGAAGATAGGCGAGAATCGAACCGACCATCGCCTCCATCTCGTCGAGATCGAGGTCGATCTGGCGCGAGATTTCCGGATCATCGATGAACCCTGCCCGCAAGCGGATCCGCGTGATCGGCGTCTTCAGATCGTGGGACACGGCGGCGAGGGCCTGTGTACGGCTGGTGATCAGCTTCGCGATCCGCCGCTGCATCTCGTTGAACGCACGCGCGGCATGTCGCACCTCGCGCGGTCCGCTCTCGGACAGCGGCGGAGCGCCGCTCTCATCCTGGCCGACTCGATCGGCGGCGCGCGCTAGATCGCGCAGCGGGCGGTTAATCGAGCGGACGACCAGTGCCGAGAGCAGGATGATTCCAAGTGCCATCGTCGTGGTCGATATCAACGTGCCATGATCGTCCGACGGTCCCGGTCGCAGCAGAGCTGCGCTGAAGTTCAACCATGTCTTATCGGCGAGCTCGATCGAGCCGATCAGCAGATGTCTGAATGCGTCGGCATCCGTGCCACGTGCCTCCTGATCCTCGGCGTATCCGAGGCGGAGAAGCTGAGCTTCGTCGGCTAGACCAGGTATGAGTTCGCGCAGCCTCCCGCGCAGGACACGCAGCCGCTCGTTTTCCTCGCCGTCACGCTTGACCGTCGGCTCGGGTCCCCAATGTACCTCGAGGCTAGAAGAGGATAGGGAGTGAGCCGCGCGGTCGCGCTCATCGGCGGGCAGCTCCGCTAGGACGTGTTTGACGCTGGCCAGGCGTTCAGCGACCTGACGGTCTCGTGTCAAACCGACCGCCAGTTCGACGCCAGCGGTGTAGAACCACAGGCTACAGAGATGAAAGGCAATGAGCCCAGCCAGCAGGACCAGGGTCGTGCGGCCCGCAAGCGTATCGGGCCAGAGACGCGTCATCGTGTCTCCACTGCACAAACCAGCATGTACCCAACGCCGCGGATCGTCTTGATCATCGCCGGACTCGAATCATCGGGCTCAATCTTTCCACGCAGGCGGCTCACCTGGACGTCGATCGAGCGGTCGTAAGCGCCGCCAGCCACGCGATTGCGCGCCAGGTCGAGAATCTGATCACGCGACAGAATGCGTTGTGGATGCTCAAGAAAGACCAACAGAAGGTCATATTCGCCGGTTGATAGGTCGACGGACGTACCATCGGGCGCTGTAAGCTCGCGACGCTGGAGGTCAAGAACCCATCCCGTGAAAGTGAGTTTGCTCCGACCCATTGGTGCCGGGTTGTCCTGGCTGGTGGTCGCGCGGCGCAGCACCGCACGGATACGCGCGATCAGTTCCCGTCGATTGAACGGCTTGGTGATGTAATCGTCGGCGCCGAGTTCGAGACCCACGACGCGGTCGGTGTCATCGCCGCGCGCCGTCACCATGATGATCGGAATGCGCGAACGCGTTCGCAGCTCGCGACAAAGTTCGAGCCCGGACGCTCCGGGGAGCATCACGTCGAGCAGGATCAAGTCGTAGGTCGAGTCAGCCAGGCACGCCCACATCTCTCGACCGTCGCGCGCAGCGGTTGCACGCAGTCCGTTCTCGCGCAACAACCGGACGATCAGCCGGCTCATCTCGCCGTCGTCCTCGACAACCAGGATGTGGGCTAGTGGATCAAGGAGCCGACTCTTCAGCTTGTCGTTTGCCTCGCGCTCTTCGCGGAGATCTGCTCCGGGCTTCGTCGATCTGGGCATTCGACTTCCACCGACCGCCGCAAGGCTAGCCGGCCTCCCTTATTGTACCGGCTCGAAGCGCATGACCGTCAACTGGCCTTCATGCGGTGCCACCTCGAAGCGGATCTTTTGGCCGACTTTTATCTGATCAAGCATAGTGAGGCTCTTGACGCAGAACGTCATCGGCATCGCCGCCATCTCGAGGTTTGCAATCGGCCCGTAGCGCAAGTTGGCCGCCCCTCGCTACTTGTCGATCCGTCGCACCTCGCCATTGGCCGTGGACGTCGCCTGAGCGAGTTCGAGACTGACATCACGCCCCGCGATGGCGCCGAACGGGGGAAGCCAGACGACCACCGCCGCGGCCGGCAGCACCGCGATTTTGGATTTGTTCATGACAATCTCCACGAGTCAGGAATTGACCATGATCTGCCCACGCATGCCCTGTTCATAGTGACCGGGTATGAGGTACCCGTAGACGAAGCTAACCAGCTGAGTGAACTGCCAGACAACATCCGTGCGACCTCCAGCCTGAATCGTCTTAGCGTGGTCGTCGTCGTGTTCCATATCCAAATTTTTCCTCATCTCTTCAATATGAGCGTTGATCAACTTCCTGTCACCGCGTTGGATCGCATGCCTGAGTTCGCATTGATTAAAACCAGACTTACCGTCTCATTGCGCCGAACCCCGATTTTCCCCCGGCTCGAAACGCCCGCTCTGGTCTGTCATCTTCACTTCGATCGTGCGCGTCACTTTCTTCGGATCGCCACCCCTGCCGAACGGCGTGTCATGCGTGTGCCCGTCGTCGGCACGCTGAACCTCGACCGGTGCCTCCGAGACCTGACAAGCCGATGGACGCGATTGATGCCAGGATGAAACTCGTTATGGAATGCCTTCGCTCTGTGCGACCGACAGTCAGTGACCCTTGCCGATCTTCGTGACCGTGATTGCGCCGTTAACGCGATCAGCCGCGAATTCGATCTTGTCGCCGGCCTTCACTTTGTCGAGCATCACCGGATCGGCCACGCGGAATACCATCGTCATGGAATCCATGTCGAGTTTCTTGATCGGACCGTGCTTGAGCGTGATCTTGCCGGCAGACTTGTCGATCTTGACCACCTCGCCTTTGACCATATCGCCATCGGCCCAAGCGATGCCGACAGTGACGAACACAGCAAGGGCGGCGGAAAGCAGAGTCCTGAACACGCGAATCACCTTTGTGCGTTGATACGAGTTATTCGACAACGATCGTGCCGAACATGCCGGACTCGCGATGGCCAGGAATAAGGCAGGAGAAGTCGAACGTGCCGACCTTGGTGAAATGCCAGACGATCTCGCCAGTGCCCTTTGGCTTGAGCCGCTTGGCATTGGGATCGTCGTGCTCCATGTCGGGATTCTTCGCCATTTCCTTCATGTGTTCGATATTCTCGGCGAGCGTGGCCAGAACGATCTCGTGATCCTGCTGACCGATGTTCCGCAACTGGAAGCGGATCTTCTCGCCCTTACGAATCTTTATCCGGTCCGGAAGGAAGAGCATTTTTCCGTCGGACTCGCGCATCACGATCTGGATGATGCGAGCAGGCTTCTTGGGATCCGCAGGTTGACCGTAGGCCTTTTCTTCTGGATGGCCGTGTCCTTCTCCCGCCTTGTGACCGGGAGCGGCAAAGGCACCCACCGAAAGCAGGCCGACGGCGAGAATGGGCGACAGTAATCGTAGCATCATCAATTGATCCTTCTGTTGAACATCACTTGTGACCACTATGTGAACTTGGCTTGACGACCTTGAGCGCTTTGCCGCGTTTCGCGGCCGCCGTGGGAACGGGCGGGCGCGTGGTGGCGGGCGCCGGTCCTTTCCATTCCCAGGCCACCGTGCCGGGCGGATGCTGATAATGGCCCGGATCCTTGTAATCTCCTGATGCTAGGCCCTCGCGCACCTTCACCACCGAGAACATGCCACCCATCTCGACGGCGCCGAACTGGGCGAAGCCGGTCATCATCGGCAGCGTGTTATCGGGCAGCGGCATCTCCATTTCACCCATGTCGGCCATACCAGCCATTCCCATCGGCATGTAGTCTGGCGTGAGCCGGCGCATTTGCTTCGTGAAGGCTCGCTTGTCGACACCGATAAAGGTTCGAATGTCGTGCCCCATGGCGTTCATAGTGTGGTGCGACTTGTGGCAATGGATTGCCCAGTCGCCGGGATAGATCGCATCGAACTCATAGGCGCGCATGGCACCGACTGGAATGTCGATCGTGACTTCGGGCCAGCGCGCCTCCGGCCGCACCCAGCCGCCGTCGGTGCAGGTCACTTCGAAGTCGTAGCCGTGCATGTGGATCGGGTGGTTGGTCAT
>JANNTF010000738.1:0-3371 GCA_031403455.1 Alphaproteobacteria bacterium
GTTTGTGCAACCGCCCTGCGAACGCGGGTTCTCCTGCGAGCTGCGATTGAGATCGATGGAGAAGTTCCGGCACTCCGGCGGCGTCACGACATGACGGTGCAAGATGACCTCGCCCCCCGTCGCATCGGCGCCGATGAAGACGATGTTGGTCGGCGGCACGCCCGACTCGATGAGATTCTTGCGCAGCGATGCGCGCGCCGCGGACGACGAACCCGGCGGCACCGCGACGCTCGCATGGACGGCCTCGGCCGGTCCGAAGGCCGATACGGCGCGTCTCAGCGCAAGCGCATCCGCGGCGCGGAGCGGGCTCTGCACGCTGATCGGCACGACGCGGGAGACATGATCGATCTTCATCGGTTTCGCGCGCTCGGACACTTCGATACCCGGCGGAGTCGTGCAGCCGGTCAACGCGATGACGAAACCAAGCGCCGCGAGGCGCAGACACAAGCTTGCAGACATCGACCATCACTCCATCATGAAGCCGGCGTCGCCGCCCAGCCGCGTACCGTCCGTGTTGACGGGGCCGCGACTGCCGCGCGGCTGGTTGTTGCGCAGGACCTGGCCATCGAATAGCCGCTCCGTATCGTTGGACACCCGGACGCCGACGGCGGGGGTGGTCAGGTGTTCGCTCGACGGCCGGACAATATAGGCCGTGACAATGATTACGAGTTCGCTTTCGCTGCGCTGAAATCGGTCGGACCGGAACAAGGCGCCCAGGACCGGCACGTCGCCAATGCCGGGTGTGCGCGCCAGCTCGGTGTTCATGTTGTTGGAGAACAGGCCGGCGATCGCGAAGCTCTGCCCCGAGCCCAGCTCGATCGTGGTTTCCGCGCGCCGCACCGAGAGGGCCGGGATGCGCAGGCCGCCTTGAGTCGTAATGGCGCCGCGATCCGATAGCTCGCTGACCTCGGGCCGAACCTTCATATTGATCCGGTCGCGCGACAGGACGGTGGGGTTGAAGTCGATGCTGACGCCGAAGCGCTTGAACTCGATGCCGATCGTGTTGTTGGCGGTCGAGACCGGGATCGGGAATTCACCGCCCGCGAGGAAGCTCGATTGCTCGCCCGAGATCGCGGTGATGTTCGGTTCCGCGAGGATCGTCACGAGCCCATCGCTGGCGAGCAGATCCAGCGCTTGATTGATCGACAATCGATTGGTCGCGACCCCGCCGCTCAGCGTCGTTGGTGTTTCTGACGCAGTGCCGAACAACGCACCCTGCGCGGCGGCGGTGACGGCGCCGATCACCGGTGCGATGGCCGAACGCCCGGTGAGGAGACCGACCGCAAAGCTGCCGTTGGAGACCAGCGCTTGCCAGTTGAACCCGAGACGTTTGGTTGCCTGTCGCGACACTTCCGCCACGCGCACCCGCAGATTCACTTGCGTGGAGCCGACGACGCTCATGTTGTCGATGACCTCGTCGTCCTTGTTGATGAAGCGGCGGGTCATGTCGCGGATGCGCAGTGCTTCGGCTGGGCTCGGGGCCGTCCCGGCGAGGACGATGCCGGCCGGGGTGGAGGTGATGGTGATGGAGGAGTTCGGAGTCTGTGCGCCGAGCAATGTGCGCAGGTCGTTGAGGTCATGCGTAACCTTAACGGAAAGCGCCGCCAAAGGCTGGCCGGCGGGTCCCAAGGCGTAGACCGATGTACGACCCGGCTTGCGCCCGAACACCATCAGCATGTTGGCGGCCGGCGCCTGGACGTCGGCGATGTCGGGGTTGGCGACGAGCACGCTCGTCGCTGCCGACGGCAATTGGACGAGCTCGCCGCTATTCTGTTGGACGACGAGTTCGCGCGTGAGGCGCTGCGCGCTGGAGGGCGACGCGGCGAGCAGGATGGCAATGGCGGCGAGCCATGCCCTCACGAGAGGAAGTGGGGACGTCATCGAGCGGCACCGCCATTTAGGTCAACGCGTTCAACACGATTGCCACGGTAAACAGTAAGTGTGGAGGGAATCTCAATGACCGCGCGCTGCCCTTGTCGATTGGTCGAGTTCAGCGCCGCCGATGCTGCATCGGCCCAGGTCGGGCGCTGCCGGTCGGGTTCCGCGCGGACCTCGTTGCTGCGCAGGGCGAGGTCGATGCGACCCAATTCATGCGCGAGGAGGAGGCGCTCCGAATCCTCGCTCGAGGCTTCGAGCGTGATGTTGCGTTGAGCGCGCGGGTCCGACACAGGCGGTCCACCGCGCACTGCGCTGGGGCCATCTTCGGTCGGCCGGATCGGCGTCGGCAGCAGCCGCTGATCGATCGCGATGATGCGCACATTGGTCAGGATCGTCTCGCTGGCCGCGCGCCGCGGCGACAACTGCGGTTCCTGCCCGAACGACTGGATGAGGAGGAGGTCGACCCGATCGCCAGGCTGAACGAGCCCACCAACGGCCGAGCCCTGCGCGAGATTGATCGAGACGGCACGCATGCCGGGTGTAAGCACCGAGGCCAGGAATGCACGGTCGCCGGGCCGCACCACCATCGGAATGCTGATCGGCTGGGCCTCGAGCACATTCGTGCGCAACGCCGCGCCGTAAAGTTCGTCGTCGGGAACCACGCCGCGGACGAACATGCCGGTCGTATCGGCGCCATCGGCGAGATCGACCCACTGCAGATCCTCGCGGCGCAGGAGCGTGCCGAACGGCATCGACCGGGCCGCGGCGAGCACCGCAAGCCGTCGTTGCGGTGGGGCCGGCGGCGCCTCGCTTGCGATGGGAGTCGGGGCGACCGATTGCGGCGTCGGGGCCGAGACGATGTAGAGGAGGGCGGCCGCACCTCCGAGCAGGAGGGCGCCGCCGAGCAATAGGACGAAACGCATGATGAAATCTCTCTGTTAGGCGTGCGCTGCGGCAAACCAGCCGACGGCGATTGCAGGGACGTACGGGATCGAGCGCCCGCGACGTAGCCGGGCCGTTTCATGCCGGAGCCATTGTCGCAGCGCGCCGCCGCGGCCCCGCGACGGCGCTGGTCGAGCCCTTGAGACCTCGCCGGCGGCGGGGCGCCGAAGGATCCAAGACGTCAGCAGCACGCCCGTGCCGATCACGCCGCCGACTAGGCAGGTCACTACGAGAAACTGAAGACAGCCCATGGCAGAGAGGCTTGGAATCAGGGCAAACACCAGTTTCGCATCTCCCCCGCCCATCGTCCCCGCCAGTGTCGCGCCCAGGACAAGCAGGAAAACGGCTCCATAGGCAATCCATCCAACGGTTGACGGCAGGCCGCGCGTGATGGCGATCACCGAGGCGGCAGCGAGCACCGCCAAACAGACCTCATTGCAGACGATGCGATAGCGCAGATCCGTCGCGCAGGAGAAGAGAAGCCCGGCAACGATCAGCCAATAGGCGCTCTCGTGCAGCAAGGGCAGCCAAGCGCTCGAGATGTTGGTCAT
>JANNTF010000739.1:0-2970 GCA_031403455.1 Alphaproteobacteria bacterium
GAGGCCGAGAAAGAGATGATGCATGATCGGATTGCCGACCACCGTCATCTCGAGGACATCGGCCGGAACGAGCCCGGCATCGCGTGTCACGTCGCGGATCAATCCGCGCAGCGCCTCGCGCACGGCGGCGGTCAGCGCGCGCGCGCCACCCGGATTCATCATCACGTAGGAGACCCGGCTCATCAGATCCTCGCCCATGCGGATCTGCGGGTTCATCACGCCGGCCGAGGCGACGACATCGCCGGTGACGAGATCACAGAGATGGGCGGCGATCGTGGTCGAGCCGATATCGACGGCCAAGCCGTGGGCCTGCGCGCGCAACCCGGGCCAGATGGCGACGATGTCCCGGCGCTTGCGCACCGCGACCGTGACCGTCCACGCGCCGTTGCGCAGAGCGGCCTGCAACCCGCGCAGCACGGCGAGATCGGCGGACATCTCCGCAAGTCCCCATTGCCGGGCGAGCGCATCGCAGAGCCGGCGAAAATCACTCGCCGGGTCGTGCATGTCCGGCTGCGCGACCTCGACGTAGTGGAGATGGATCACCGGGTCGACGGCGATCGGATGGGTGGCGGCGCGCTTGCGAACCACCTGCCTGTGGACCTGGCTGTCGGCGGGAACATCGATCGCCACGTCGCCGCAGAGCGAGGCCTGGCAGCCGAGGCGACGACCGTCGGCCAGCGCGCCGCGCGTCGCCGCATAGCGCGCCTCCACGGCGTTGCTGGCCGTCACGTGGTCGACGCGGGAGTCGATCCCGAGCTTGGCGAAGCTGCCCGCCTCGATCGTCACCTGACAGCGGCCGCAGATGCCGCGCCCGCCACAGACGGAATCGAGATCGACGCCGAGCTGTCGCGCGGCGTCGAGCACCGTGGTGCCGTGGGCGAACCGGCCACGCAATCCGGACGGCGAGAAGACGGCGAGGCAGTCATCGGTCATCGCGGCGCCGGGCGATCTCAGCCGGCTCGTCCATCGGCGGCGATCAGGGCCGCCAGGCGTGCCGCGTCGTAGTCGCTCTCGAGCCGAAGCACGGCCTCGTCCGCGGCGGCTTCGAGATCCGCACCGCATTCGACCGGTTCGCTGCGACGCCATGCCGCGAGATAGGCATCCTCATCGCGCGCGCCGCTCTTCATCGCCGCACGATCGATGGCCTCCTGGAAACGTCCACCCAGTTCGCGCTTCGCGTTGACGCGCCCCGACCTGGCGATGACCTGGGCGGGAATGTCGCGCCAGAAGATGACGGTCAGCTGCGCCATGTCGCCGGGCGCGCCGCCGCGCGCTCCTCGAGGAAACGCTGCAGCCCGGCGAGCCCCGTCGATTGGATCTCCAGCTCGAGACCAAGCCGCGCGGCTGCGGCCTGCGCGCCGGCGCGCAGCCGCGCGTCCTCGGTCTGCGCGAGATAGACGACGCGGCGGTAATTGCCGAAATAATCGCCGAGCAGCTCCGGATGCCGATCGAGGCCGAGCCCCTTGATCACCAGCCGGTCGAAATGCCGGACGAGATAATCCGTGAGATAGAACGTGCCCGGCTCCGCTTCAGCCATCGCGGCGAAGGATGCGCTGCCGGCGTAGAACTCGTAGCAATGCGCGCCGTCGATCCGCTCGACGCCCTCTTCGGCCAGCATCGCGTCGAGCAAGCCGCCGGTCCCGCAATCGCCGTAGAGACACAAGATCCGCTCGGCGTGGCGACGTCCGGCGCGGATCTTGCGACGCACGGCATCGGTGATCTTGCGCGGCTCGTTGTGCAGCTTCGCCGGCAGGCACGTGACGGACATGTGCGACCAGCCATTGAGTCCGATCACCGCCAGCAATTCGCGGGCCAAGGCGCCGCACGCGATCACCAGCGTTCGCGGCGGGGCTTCCGGGGTCGTGCCGCGGCCCAGATCCACGATCACCCGGCGGCGCGCTGATTGTGGCGACGCTGGACCAGATCTTTCGCCGTCTGAACCGCCACCGCCGCGTCGCGGCAATACGCGTCGGCGCCGACCGAACGCGCGAATTCCTCGTTGAGCGGCGCGCCGCCGACCAGCACGATGTAGTCGTCGCGAATGCCCTTCTGCTTCAGCGTGTCGATGACGACTTTCATGTACGGCATCGTCGTGGTGAGCAACGCGGACATGCCGATGATGTCTGGCTGATGCTCCTCGATCGCCTTGAGGTAATTCTCGACCGGATTGTTGATGCCGAGATCGATGACTTCGAAGCCGGCGCCCTCCATCATCATGCAGACGAGGTTCTTGCCGATGTCGTGGATGTCACCCTTGACCGTGCCGATCACCATCTTGCCGATCTTCGGCGCGCCGGTCTCGACCAGGAGGGGGCGCAGGATCGCCATCCCGCCCTTCATCGCATTCGCGGACATCAACACTTCCGGCACGAACAGGATGCCGTCGCGGAAATCCTCGCCCACGATCCGCATGCCCTCGACCAACGCCTTGGTCAGCGTGTCGTAGGGAGTCCAGCTGCGGCCGAGCAGGATCCGGACCCCTTCTTCGACCTCCTGCTTCAATCCGTCGTAGAGGTCGTCGTGCATCTGCTGCACGAGTTCATCGTCGTTCAGCGCATTGAGATCGAGATCGTCTGACATCGGCGGGTTCGGCTCACGGGGCTGCGGAGGAGGACTATGTAGCGCACCCCCGCCCCGCCTGTCGCGTCGGTGATTTGCAGATTGCTGCCAGGATCGTGTTCGCCCCCGCGCGAAACTCGTGGTGTTTCCCGGTTCATGTCGCAATATACGCGTCCCCTCATGGACCGTCGGGCGGAAGCTCGCGCCAGCTCAACGAACAGGACAAGAATTCATGATGAATGACCGGCTGGCGGAGCAGGTCACGCGCCAACTCGCCGCCCGGCGCCCTGGTCACACGCTGCCGCGCGCCTTCTACAACGACCCGGCGCTCTACGAATTCGACCTCCACGCGATCTTCTACCGGCAATGGCTGTTCGCCGGGCTGGAGGCCGAACTCGGCCGTGCCGGCGA
>JANNTF010000740.1:0-2420 GCA_031403455.1 Alphaproteobacteria bacterium
GCGAGACCTTCACATCGGGTTTCGTCTTCGCATAGGCGTCGGCGACATTCTTGTAATAGGGCACCAGCTCGGGATAGCCGGTCCAGATCGTCAGCGTGGTTGCCGCGCGCGCCTGAGGCGCGAAAGCGACGCCGCCGGAAATTGCGAGTCCGGCGACGGCGGCGGATTTCAGGGCCGAGCGACGCGCGATGCCGCGGGATGTCCGTTTCGTCATAGCAGTCCCTCCTGAGGTGATGCGATGCGGCGTTGATGGATCAGATCTGCGGCGCGTTCGGCTGGATGATCAGTCGGCGTTCGAAGCTCTCGCCTTGCGCGAGATGGATCATCCCGGGCTTGTCGAAGATCTCGCCGGTGAAGCCTTCCGGATCGGAGTGGCCCTGCCACGGCTCGATGCAGAAATAACGCGCCGGCGGACGCATCCAGAGGCCGAGATGCGGGCAGTCGGGGAAGGCGACCGAGATTCCCGGACGGCCTTCGACGCCGAACCACAGCGCGCGGCTCGCGGGCTGATCGAAGATGATCGCGTCCTTGACGAACAACCCGTCATGCAGCGCCAGGCGCCTGCCGACCACGGGACTCGGTTCGCGCGCCGGCACCATCAGCCCGTCGGCGATGCGCCGCACCGGCGCCGGCTCCGGCTTGGCGAAGAGCACGACATGATCCTCGCGCGCGGCATCGGCGCTGGTCGGCAGCGGCCATTGGAAACCGGGATGGAAGCCGACCGAAGCCGCGATGCGTTGCGTGTCGGTGTTCTCCACCTGCGCGATCTGGGTGAGCGCGCCATCGGCGAGCTGGAAGCGGATCGAGAGCCGGAACTCGAACGGATACATCGCGCGCGTCGCCGCATCCGCGGTGAGAACGAGCACGCAGCTCGCATCGTCATGCGAGGCCACGGTGAAGTCGCTGGTCGGCGCGAAGCCGTGGCCGCCGGCATGCGGATAGCTCTTCCCTTGATGGCGCAGCGCACTGCCCGCAAGACGCCCGACATTGGGAAACAGGACGGGCGCGCGCCGTGCCCACGAGGCCGGGTCGCCTTGCCAGAGGAATTCGCGCCCTTGCGCATCGCGCAGCGACATCAGCTCGGCGCCCAGCGTCGAGATCTCCGCGCTCAGCCCGCCGGCGCGCAATTGGATCGATTTGCTCATGCCACGATGATGAGATCGCGGCTGAAGCCCGAGAGCAGCTCCGCGCCGTCTGCGGTGATCAGCACATTGTCGATGATGCGCGCGCCGATATGCTCGTCGCCGATGAAGACCGGCGGCTCGACCGACACCACCATCCCGGTCTCGAGGACGTAGCGGCTGCCGCCGATCATGTGCATCGGCTCGCCCCAGGTCGGCGGGAAGCCCGGCGCGAGCCCGTAGCCGGAGGTGTGGACGCGGCCGTGCTCGAGCCCCGCCTCGGCGACCACGCGCTTGCCCGCCTCGTGCGGGACGATCGCCGGGACGCCGTCTCGGATCGCGGCGATGCAGGCGTCGCAGGCGCGCCGAACCAGATCGTGGAGCTCGCGCATGCGCGGCGTCGGCGCGCCGAGGCTGAACTGGCGGCCGATCGTGGAGGTGTAGCGCTTGAAGGCCGAGCCGTACTCGATGTTGCCGGTGTCGCCGCGCCGCAACCGGCGCGCGGTCGGCGCGCCGTGGCTGAAGGACGAGCGCTCGCCGGAGACGAGGTTGAGCGTGCTCGCCGGGAACCCGCTGCCGCCGCCCATCAGGGCGTCGTAGACCTTGCCGGCGAGCGCGAGCTCGGTGACTCCCTCCCTCAGCGCGCCGGCGAAGACCGCCATCGCGGAATCGGCGATGCGGCTCGCCTCGCGGATGTAGGCGAGCTCGGTCGCCGACTTCACGAGCTTGAGGTCGTGCACCAGCGTGGTCGGCTCGGCGACGATCGCGGCGCCGAGCGCCTGCTTGATCCGCACGTAGTGGTGCGGGTGGAGGTAGTAGGCCGGGACCTCGATCCCGATCCGCGCGCCGGCGAAGCCCAGCCGGTCGGCGAGCGCGAGGAACGGCGGCACCGGATCCTCGTCCTCGCCGCCGCCATAGGTGACGATCTCGTCGACCAGTACGTCGTCGCGGTACTCGTTGCGCTCGCCCTCGCGGGCCATGACGGTCAGCGGGCCTGGCCTGGCCGACATCGTCAGGCACTGGAACTCCTGGTAGCTCTTCGCGTCCGAACCGGTCAGCCAGTGGATCGAGACCGGGTGGAACATCACCAGCCAGTCCAGCCCCGCCTCGGCGATCGCCGCGCGGACCCGCGCCCGGCGGGAGGCGAACTCCTCCGCGGGGAAGTCGTGTTTCGACATGATCCGAATTCCCGGTCGTTCCGCCGATCGCGCTTCAGCCCGCCGGAGGCATGGCGGTCAGAGCACCGGCAGCGACCGCATCGGGCCGCCGAGCCACTTCACGTGCAGCTCGTCGAGTTCG
>JANNTF010000741.1:0-2122 GCA_031403455.1 Alphaproteobacteria bacterium
CTCCGAGGCCTTGATCCAGGCCAGATCGGCCGACGGCATCGTCACCTGCGATGCCTGCCCCGTGCTGTGCCGCATCCGTCCGGGCAAGACGGGCGCCTGCGATCGTTACGGCAATAGCGACGGCAAGCTCACGCGGCTCGAGCCGCTGGTCGTGCTGGAGCGTGCGCTCGAGCAGGACGGCAAGCTCGTGCCGTTCCTCGGCGCGCGCTGGAACGGCGCCGCGCTGCGCGACGGGTCGAGCTTCGTCACTGGCATCGGCGCCGGCACGACCTACCCCGATTACAAGCCGGCGCCGTTCATCGTCGGCTCGACGATCGCTGGCGTCGACATGATCACCGTCGTGACCGAGGGGATCTTCAGCTATTGCGGCCTCAAGCTGAAGATCGACACCGATCGCTATCTCGGCCCCGAGCAGGCGCCTGTGCGCGTGAAGGGCGAGCAGATCGGCCATGTGACGACGGCCGAATACGGCTCGCAGATGCTGTCGGTCGGCGGCGTGCATCACCTCACCGGCGGCAGCAAGAAGGAAGGCGTGGTCACGTGCGCGGCGATGCTGGCGCTGTGCGCGCGCGAGCCGGTCGAGATCGCGATCGATGGCGGCACGAAGATCGTCGTCCAGGCTGGTCATGCGCCGATCATCGACGGGGTGCGCGAGGCGCGCATGCGCGTGGGCTGCGGCTCGGCGACGATCGGCATCTTCGCCAAGCAATGGCATGGCCATGCCGACGAGGTGATCGTGGTCGACGACCACATCACCGGCGTGCTGAGCGAGCATCAGGCCGGGCGCTTCCTCGACATGCGCCCCGCCGGCATCCGCGTGCGCGGCCGCAAATCGACGCCGGGCCGCTACTTCCAGGTCGCCAATCCCGGCACCGGCTGGGGCGGCACCGATGTCACCGAGCCGCTCTCGATCATCGAGAGGATCGATCCCAAGACGGCGTGGCCGGGCATGCGGCTGCTGATGGTCTCGACCACCGGCGAGCACGCGGCCTGGTTCGTGCTCGACGAGCAGTTCGTGCCGCGTGCGGCGGAGATGCCCAGTGCGATCCGCATCGTGGTCGAGCGCATCGGCGAGAATTGCGAGCCGGCGCTATGCAGCGTGCTGTTCATGGCCGGCGCCGGCGGCAGCTTGCGCGCGGGCGTCACCGAGAATCCGGTGCGGCTCACGCGCTCGGTGCGCGCGGAGATCACGCGCGTCACGTCGGGCGGCGCGCCCGTCTATGTCTGGCCGGGCGGCGGGATCACCTACATGGTCGATGTGACTTCGATGCCGGAGCGAGCCTTCGGCCATGTGCCGACGCCGGCCCTCGTCGCGCCGCTCGAATTCACGATGTCGCTCGACGCCTATCGCGCGATGGGCGGGCATCTCGAACATGTGCGGGCGCTCGACACGCTGCGTGGCATCGAGCGCCTGGAAGCGCGCGCCTGGCCCGCCGCCAATCCTTGGCCGCTGCGATGAGCGCGACCGCGCGGCTGCTGCCCGATGGACGCCGGCTGCATCTGCGGCACGGGCCGATCGATCTCGTGATCGAGGCTTGGGGGTCGCGTGGCGAGATCGACGCCGCCTATCGCCAGGCCGTCGCCGCTTTCCCCGATGTGCTGCCGATGCTCTGCCGCGAGCTCCCGCGCCTGCGCCGCCAGGTCGACGACGAGGCTTTCGTCGGGCCGGTCGCCGAGCGCATGCGTCGCGCGTGTTGCGCGCTCGCTGTCGCGGAGTTCCTCACGCCGATGGCGGCCGTTGCCGGCGCGGTCGCCGACCACATGCTCGGCTGTCTCGTCGCGGGGCGGCGGCTGGAGAAGGCGTATGTCAATGATGGTGGCGATATCGCTTTCCATCTCTCTTCGGGGGCCTCGCTCGCTTGCGGGCTCGTCGCGGAACTCGCGGCGCCGGCGCTCGATGGACGGTTCATGCTGACATCAGAGCTTCCCGTGCGCGGCCTCGCGACATCGGGGCGGGCGACCAAGGGGCAAGGCGGGCGCAGCTTCTCGCTCGGCATCGCCGACGCCGTGACGGTGCTCGCCGGCGATGCGGCGAGCGCCGATACGGCCGCGACTCTGGTGGCGAACGCCGTCGATCTGCCCGGCCATGCCGCCATCGCGCGCGTGCCGGCGCAGGAGCTCG
>JANNTF010000742.1:0-6814 GCA_031403455.1 Alphaproteobacteria bacterium
CGCGGAGATCCTCGCCGATGAGGAGACCCACGCCGACGATCTGAGTTCGCTGTTGAAGAATTTCGGCGCCTGAAGCTTCCACGCAAATCCGTCACACCAGGAGATCGACCCATGGATCCAATCAAGCCCGGTGGCAAATCACCGAGTTCCGCGCCGACCGCGCCGCCTGATGCGTCGAGCCCCGGCAAGGGAGCCGCGGCGCAGAGCAAGAATGAAGGCGAAGGCAACCGGACCGCGGATCGCGAATATCGCGAGGGTGCGAAGGCGTTCGTGCGCTCGGGCCAGGTCGACGCCCGCGCGAAGGAAGCGGCCGCGGCAATCGATGGGCCGGAAGGCGCGAAGCTCCAGCAAGCCGAAGACGCGGCGCGCAAGGGCGCGAAGCGCTGAATTCGAAAACGCGGTTCGTTGCACGGCAGTTAGGAACACGCATGTCTCAACGAGACGAATTGCACCGCCAGGCTGAGGTCGTGAAGCATGAGAAGAACACGGAAGGCCTGAATTTCGGCGGGGGGATCATCACCGGGCGCGTTTTGACGGTGCTGATCGTATCGCTGATCGGCGCGGCGATCGCGATGGTCATCGTCGTCTCGATCGTGTGATTCCTGACGTCGGTCACGGCGCGTATGCAACTTTTCGGTGCCGACGGCGTTGATCAGACGCGGCGCAATGGAGCGCGGCGCGATGAAGGAGCAGCTGGTGATGCAGGATCCGGATCGGACGCACCCGACGATCATCCGCCAACTCCAGAAGCAGCAGGGCAGACGTCCGCTGCGCAGCGCCGTCACGCAATGGCCGGAGCAACTCCGCGCCCAGCCGGCGGCGCCGACGCCCATCCGACGCGATGCGCTCGGTCGCGAACCAATCCGCAATCCTGCGCCCGACACCTCTCTGGAGCCGCTCGGAGACTGAGCTGCGCGGCCCTGCGCGGCCCCGAAAGCGATCCAGCTTGGCTTTCCGTGGCGGGCGGCTCAGGCGTCGCGTCGCCTTCTCTAGATTTACCGCCGCCGTCGGATGGTCGCGGCGCAAAAGCGACGCTGGATCGATTTCTGGATCGATTTCTAGGATCGATTTCTAGGACTCTGGCTGTCCCTTCTGCTTATTGGATTCTTGCGAATGCATTGTGTAGGCCGCCGCTAAGCGTCCGTCGCGAGATGCGCGACGCAGTCGCCAGGCTCGACGCGTCCGAAATGGCGCTTGCAGACGACGACGCCGTCGCGCTTGAACTTCACGGGCACGCCCGGCCGCTCGGGGTTGTCGACGAAATGCACGGTGCCGCACAGCTGGCCCGCCCTCACCGTGTCGCCGAGCCGGCTCGCGGGCTCGAACAACCCGGGCTCCGGCGCGTGCGTGTAGTAGTCGTGGCCGCCGAGTTCCATCATCCGCGTCCGGCCCGGCGGCTCGAGGGCGAAGCGCTTCGTGACCAGCACGCCCAAATGCGCGAGCACACGCAAGCTCCCCTGGCGGGTGATCGACACGCCGTCCGCGTTCACCGAGCCCGTGCCGCCATACTCGCCGCCGAGATAGGGGATCTTGCGGCGATGCCCCGAGGCCGCGGCGAGGCGATCATCGGGCGGTGCGGTCACGCGTACGCTGCGCGGCGCCCCGAAGGCGCGCGTGATCGCCTCGGCCTTGGCGTCGAGCGCCGCGTCCTCGCCGGTCTGATAGAAGGCCGCGAAGGGCAGATAGTCGAGCGAGCCGCCGCCCGAATGCAGGTCGAGCCACGCGTCGCATTTGGGCACCAGCACCGAGTCGATGTAGTGCGCGATCTGCCAAGTCGGCGTGGCCCCAGGCGCACCGGGAAACGCACGATTGAGATTGCCGGCGTCGAGCGGCGACACCCGCGTGCCCGCCATCGCCGCTGGCAGGTTCGCCGCCGGCATGATGATGACGCGGCCCTGGATGTCCTCGGCCTCGAGGTCGCGGATCAGGCGCACCATCGTCACCTGCCCCTCGTATTCATCGCCGTGGTTGCCCGCCATCAGCAGCACGGTGGGCCCGTTACCGTTACGGATGACGGCGATCGGGATGTCGATATGGCCATAGGCCGAGCGCGTCACCGAGTATGGCAGATGCAGCCGACCGACCTGCTTGCCGGCCTTGTCGAAGTCGATCTCGGTCCAGATCGTCGAACCATCGGATTTGATCACGGCGCCCCCCTCTGTCGTCGCCACGATAGACGGGGATCGTCGCGTAGCGGAAGCCGGGACGGAGCCTGATTCGCTCCCTAGGGCTGCTGGTAGTCCGGGCTCCGTTCCCGGTTGTTCAATTGACTTGCTGCCGACGTCAGGCGGCCGCGGCGCGAAAGCGACGCTGGATCGGTTTTCCCGGTTTTCCTTTGCGCGGCATCACCCGGGTTGGTGCCGGCCACGCTTGGCGATGAGTCCGGCGTGGAAGCGGGCGACGGCGCTGCCGACCTGCGGGAGCGTATCCGGAAACTCGGTCGCGAGGTCGCGGAAGAGCGCGAACATCGATTCCACGGCGCGGATGTCGACCTCGCGTTCGATCGTGCTCGAGTTCCGGCGGATCCGGTCCGACAGTTTCTGACGGATGCTGCGCAGCTGCGCGAGCGTGACGACGCGATTCTTGATCGCTTCGTCCTTGTTCTCCAGATCCATGTTGTGCGCGACGAAGACCTCCTGGAAGGCGGTGAGGTCGGCGTGCAGCGCCGTTTTCCAGGCGGCCTCGCCGGCGGCCAGGGCCGTGGCGGACTGCGCCAGTTGCGCGAGCGTCTTCGCCACGCGCAGGCATTGCCCGCGTTCGATTCCCTCGATCTCCCGCTTCGCCAGATCTGCGAGAAGCGCTGGCAGCAGATCGCTTCGCAACCGATTGATGCCCCAGATGGCTGTGCCGCGCGTGGCATCGACCGGCTTTTCCGTCATGGGCATGGCTCGCTCCTCTGAGATGGTTGCCGGAAAACTGCAACCAGACAACCATTCCCCATCCATAGCCATCGGCACGAGAAGTAGTTGTCTGAGCTATCCTCGCATTCCACCCACGTCGTATCGACAGCGGATTGATTGCGGTCCGGAATCGCTGTCGCTCTTGACGTCTCGCGATCAGCCGCAATACCGTCCATTCCGGTCGATGAGGCGACCAACGGACCGCGTGAAGGGTCGAACCCACCTCACGGAATGCGCTGACATTTCCTTCTTTCTTGCCCGAGAGTCGCGGTCGCCGGGCGCATAGAAAGAAGGTGTCCCATGGCTCAGGCTTTGCCAGCCCGTCCGAATCTCGTCTGGTTGAAGAAGGCCGCCAAGGAACGGCTCGCGAAGCTGCGCGAGCGTGATTCGGCGGCGCGGCTGTTCCAGGCGCAGCTGGCGCTGGCGCGCGAATACGGCTTCGCGAGCTGGCGCGCCCTCAAGACCGAGGTCGAAGCGCGCGACCCCGCACATGCGGCGGTGGCGCCGGTCTTCGCCGCCGCGCGCCGAGGCGATCTCGACGCCGTGCGGCGCGCGCTCGACTCCGGCTTCGATCCGGTGACGCCCGATGCCGAGGGCTTCACCCTCCACCAGATCGCCAAGGAACATCGCCACGACGCGATCGAGATCCTCGTCCGCACGACGCTGGAGCGCGAGACCCGCAGTCCGGAGATCGTCGCCGCGATCAAGGGCATCCTCCGCGCGGCTCAAGACGGCGCGGTCGAGGAGCTTCGTCGACGCATCGAGGCGGCGCCCGAGCTGATCGACGCCCTCGGCGGCGGCGGCCATCAGAAGGCGACGGCGCTCCACCTTGCGGCGCTCCACAATCGGCACGAGGCGGTGCGGCTGCTGCTCGATGCCGGCGCCGATCCAAGCGCGACCGACGCCTCCGGCGCCACGCCGCTCACCACGGCGTCCCAGGACGGAGCGGATCGCGAGATCATCGACGCGCTGCTGGCTGCAGGCGCGCCGCTCGACTTCCTCACGGCGGTCAATCTCGGGCGCCTCGACGACGCCGAGGCGATGCTGCGCGACGATCCCGCGTGCGTCGGCCCCGCCGGCGCCGACACGATCGCGCTCCATCTCGCTGTCAGCCGCAGGAAGCTCGCGACGATCCGCTGGCTGATCGCGCACGGCGTCGACGTGAACGCCAAGCGCGAGATGTGGGGCTGCAACAGCACGGCGCTGCACATGACCGTCGAGAGCGGCGCCCTCGACATCGCCCACCTCCTGCTCGACGCCGGCGCCGATCCGAACATCCGCGACGACAAGTACGACGCCACCGCGCTCGGCTGGGCCGAGTTCTTCGGGCGTCAGGACTTCGCTGCGCTGATCAAAGAGCGTGGCGGTTCAAGCTGACGCCCTCTCCGCGCGAAGCGAGGAGGCGATATCCGATCAGGACGACGTCGACCGGCGGCACCTCGCCGAAGGTGAGAATCGGATAGCTCGCCCAGTCCTCCGATAATCGGGGACGTCTGGATCCGCTTTCCTCGCGAGACCGCGCGAAAGTCACGCTGGATCGGTTTTCTTCTGGCTCATCAGCGCTCCGCGGTGCGGGCGTTGCGCGCCACCCACATCACGAGCCGGCGCCGCAAGGGCGGTATGTCGAGGGCGATGAAAGCGATTCCGAGCGGCAGCATCCAGAAGCCGAGGATCGGCAGGAACCCGACCACTCCGGCTCCCGCCAACAGCACCCCAAGCGCAGAGTGCACCCCGGTCGGCAGCGTGCGCTCCGCCCAATGCAGCGCGCGTTCGGCCCGACCAAACCAGTATCGCCGACGTTGCGGTGAGATCATGACCACCCAACGCGCGATGCGGCACAGTCGTTCCCCGTGCAGAAATCCTCCCCGGATCAATCGGTCGCGAGGCGATAGAGGAAGTCCGGTGGTGCGCGATCGCCGGCGGTGCCGAGGGCCGGCTCCCAGCGGCCGCGCTCGCGCAGGGCTCGGAGCAGCGACGGCGACGGACGCAGCACGAAAAAATCGCTGAATCCCGGGGGTATGTCGGCGGGGAGGCGGCGACCGAGGAGAGCGAACTCGACCTCGCTGTGCGTCTCGTAGGCGAGGGGCGCGACGGTGCCGTAGTCGACCTGCGTGATCACCAGCGGGCGCTTTGCCTGGTTGATCACGCGCGCCGCCTCGCGATCGGCGCCGTGTTGTCCCCACCAGGTCTCGGCGCGAACCGCGGCGACGCTCGAGACCATGCCGGCGATGAGCAGGCTCGCGGCCACCGGGGCGCGCAGGCGGTCGGTGCAGCGTTGCGACGTGACGCGGCCCGCGACGAAATGCGCGAGCGCGAGCTGCAGGCCGAGATGGGCCGGCAGGAAGTAGCGGTCACGCGAGGAGAGCTGCCAGTCGAAGGCGATGTCGGGCAGCACGAGGACCGCGATCGGCACGGCCACGAGCAGGATCACGAATACCGCCGCGCGCGGCGGCGAGACGCTTCGCAAGTCGAGCAACGCGACGGCGACCAGCAGCAGGACCACGATCGCGGCCCACGCCTCGAGCGGGCCGGCGCTCTCGCCGAAGGCGACGAATGTGCGGCCGAGATGCGCGGCCCAGACCTGCAGCAGGTCCACGAGCTCGGTCTCCTCGCGCAGATGCCGCGTGGTCGCGAGGATGTTGCCGCGGTTGCGGGCCATCAGCCATAGCCAGGGGCCGAATGCAGCCAGCGCGAGCCCTGTTGCGATCAGGTAGGCGCGCAACGCCTGCGCCGGCAGCGCACGACGCACGCACAGCACGTAGAGCGCGTGGATCGCGAGCACCATGAGGGTCTGAGAGTTCACGTAGAGCCCGAGCGCCAGCGCGACGACATACAGGCTCCACATTCCGCCGGCGTTCGTGCGGATCGCGCGCAAGAGTGCTGCGCTGGCCACGACGATGCACAGCGCCCACAGCGTTGTCGGGCGCGCCTCCTGGGAATAGCGGAGGAAGAGCGGCGACACCGCATGGAGAGCCAGCGTCATCCAGGCGATGTCAGCGCGGCGGAACAGCTCGAGGCTGAGCCAGAACATCGCCGGCAGCACTGCAAGCCCGATGACAGCCGAGAACAGCCGCATCGCTGTCACCGAGCTGCCCGCGTGCTCCGCCCAGAGACGCGCAGCGATGAAATAGCCCGGCGCCCACTTGACGTCCTTGGCGATCAGGATGGCGACGACATCCGCGACGCCGCTGCCCGGCCTCAGCTGCTGGAAGGCGAGAAGACGCTCGCGCGACACCGGTCGTCCGTCGAACAGCGCAGGGATGATCTCGCGATGCTCGTCGTGGGCGGCGACCTTGATGTTCGTGAACACCTCGTTGAACCAGTAGGGCTTCTGCTCGAGATCGACGAAGCGCAGCGCAGCGCCCGCAAGCGCCACCAGGAGGATCACGGCGCGCACAAGCGTCATCGCAGGACCAGGGTTGCCAGAAGTCGGGGCAGCGTATCGTTCCGGGACCATCAGGACACTCGGGGATTCGTATCGAACCCTCGCTAGGGTTTGATTTCTACGGAGGCGGGCGCGAAACCAAACCTGGGGACGGTCCCGAGAAATCCGAGAAGTCAAATCTGGGGAGGTTTGCTCGGGCGCGCGGGCATTCTCGACAGCAAGGAGGCCTATGCCGATTTCGCCGAGCAGTGTCACGAACTCGGCTTTCGCGGCTTCAAGATCCATGGCTGGGGCGAAGGCGATCCGCGCGAGGAGGCGGAGAACCTGCTGTATTGCGCCAGCCGAGTCGGCAACCGCATGGCGCTGATGTACGACGCCGCGAGCGAGCTGAAGACCTTCGCCGACGCGATCTATGTCGGTCGCGCTTGCGACGAGGCGCGATACTACTGGTACGAGGATCCGTTCATGGATGCCGGCTGGTCACCGCATGCGGCGCGCCAGCTCAAGGAGCACGTGAAGACGCCGCTGC
>JANNTF010000743.1:0-14627 GCA_031403455.1 Alphaproteobacteria bacterium
GCTGTCGGATCGCTTCGGGCTATGGCTGGGTTTCCATCACTGCGACCAGGACACGTTCTTCGCAATGGTGGAAGGCTATGCGCGTCATCTCGGCCTCGACGTGCCGCGCGAGCAGCTGCGCGCGGAAGCCGTCGAGTGGTCGGTCACGCGCGGATCGCGTTCGGGCCGCGTCGCCTGGCAATTCGTCCAGGATGTCGCGGGCCGCCTGGGCAAGCGCATCGGCTGAGTTCGATCGTTCAATCCGCCGCTGCGGTCTGAGTCGGTGCGAGGACGGTGCGCGGATCGACCGCGCGGCCCCCGCGGCGCATCTCGAAGTGAAGCTGGGGCGACCCGACACTGCCGGTCTGTCCGACTTTGGCGACCAATTGGCCGCGCTGCACGGCCGCGCCGCGCTCGACGAGGATCTCGTCGAGATGCGCATAGGCGGTCATCCAGCCATCGGCGTGGCGCACGAGCAACAGGTTGCCGAACCCCTTCAACTCGTTGCCGGCGTAGACGACGATGCCGTTCTCGGCCACCCGCACCGCGGCGCCGCGCGGGGCGGCGATGTTGATGCCGTCATTCTGAAGTCCGCCGGGCTTGGGGCCGAAGCTGGAGAGGATGTTGCCGCGCAGCGGCCACAGGAACCGGCCCGCGCGCGAGGGCGCCGCCGCTTCGACTGAAGCCGGCGGCGTCGATCCGGCGGCTGACGACGGTGCCGCAGGCGGTGGCGCAGCGGCCGCGGCCGAAATCTCCGCTGGCGTGCCGCGTGGTTCCACGGTGACGACGGGCGTCGCGGGCGCCGACGGCGGCGTCGTCACCTCAGGTCTTGCAACCGCGGTCGGCGAACCCGGCGGCTGGGCTGGAGATGTCGCGGCGGGAGTCGCGGCACTCGGCGCCGGCGGCGCGGGCATGGCTGCGCCACTCGCAGGCGCGGGGAGCGGCGAAGCCTCGACGCTCGGTTGGGGGCGTGGCGCGAAGGGCGCCTGTGCCGCGAGCGTCTCGGCGACTACCGGTGTGGGGGCGCTGGCCGGATGGCTCTCACGCGGGATCTGGATGCGCTGGCCAGCCTGGAGGCGGTATGGCGCCTGAAGCTGATTGGTATCTATCAACCCGCGCAGCGGCGCGCCGGTTCGTCGCGCGATGCCGTAGAGCGTGTCGCCGGATTGCACCACCACGACGCCGCTCGACGCCTCGGCACGCGACAAGGCGGGGCGGGACTCTGCGTGCTGGCTGACGGGCGCGCTCGGGCCTTGTCGCGCACAGCCGCTCAAGCTGGCCGTGAGCACCAGCACCGCCACGACACCTCTCGACCCAGGGATGACCCGTCTAGGCACGGTTCTTTCCTGCACCACCGACCGACAACGCCTGCATGTCCTCGGGCATTCCCGCAACCAGGGGGACGAAACGTACCGGCGCGAGTTCGTCGGACTCGATCACGCCGGCGATCCGGCGTACCCGCAACAATGATTGGGTGCGTTTGTCGCGCCCGACGGGCAGCAGCATGATTCCGCCTTCGGCAAGCTGATCGACCAGGGCTTGCGGAATCTCCGGTGGCGCCGCGGTCACGATGATGCGCTCGAACGGCGCTTGCTCGACCCAGCCCGCCCAACCGTCGCCGTGACGCGTGACGAGATTATTCAGCCGCAACTCCTTGAATCGCGCCTCCGCCTCCGCCAGCAACGGCCGATGACGCTCGATCGTGTACACGCGTCGACACAGCAGAGAGAGAATCGAACCCTGATATCCGGAGCCGGTGCCGACCTCGAGCACTTTGTGGCGCGGATGAAGATCGAGGGCCTGGGTCATCAAGCCGACGACGGTCGGCTGGCTCAGCGTCTGGCCGTGGGCGATCGGCAGCGCGGTGTCCTCGTAGGCGCGATCACGAAATTGCGGCAGGCAGAAATTCTCGCGCGGTGTGCGCTCGATCGCCGACAGGACGCGCGTGTCGGTGACGCCGGAGCGTCGCAGCTCCATGATCAAACGGATCTTGTGGTTGGGCGTCGTCACGTCAACGTCGTCGCCATGCGCGCGAGCGTCGGCCCGTGCGTGAGATCGAGATGGAGCGGTGTCACCGCGATCCATCCGGCATTTGTCGCATGCAGATCCGTACCGACGCGGTCGGGCTCGGATTGCCGCATCACGCCGATCCAGTAGTAGCGTTGTCCGCGCGGATCCTGATTCTCGATCAACTCGTCGCCAATCTTGTGCCGTCCCTGCGCCGCTGCCTTGATGCCGCGCACCTTGTCGGGCGTCCGATCCGGCAAGTTCACGTTGATCAGCACGTTCTCCGCCCAGCCCAGTGCCGCGAGTTTGCGCGCCACGATGGGCACGTACTTCTCCGCGGTTTTCCAATGCACCATGTCACGCTTGGTGAAGACCTGGCTGAACGCGATCGCGGGCACGCCGAGCAGCGTCGCCTCCATGGCGGCCGCGACCGTGCCGGAATAGGTGACGTCGTCGCCCAGATTGGCGCCGCGATTGACGCCCGAGAGACACAACGTCGGTTTGTCATCCTTCAGCAGCTGGCCGATCGCGAGCAGCACCGCGTCGGTGGGCGTGCCATCGACGGCATAGCGTCGCTCGTCGACCCGGCGGATGCGAAGCGGCCGCCGGATCGTCAGACCATGCGCGACCGCGCTCTGCTCGGTCTCCGGCGCGACGACCCAGACATCCCGGGACAGCTTGCGCGCCGCCTTCTCCAGAATCTTGATCCCCGGCGCATCAATGCCGTCGTCATTGGTGACCAGGATGCGTGTCTTGGCGAGATCGAAGGGGGTTCCGGCCATCGCGGTCAACCCAGAGTCTCGAGGCCGCCCAGATAGGGGCGCAAGGCCGTGGGCACGGTGATCTGGCCATTGGCGCCCTGGTTGTTCTCCAGCACCGCGATCAAGGCGCGGCCGACGGCGATGCCCGATCCGTTGAGCGTATGGACATAGCGCGCGCCCTTCTCGCCCGGCTTGCGGCAGCGCGCATTCATGCGTCGCGCCTGGAACTCGCCGCAATTCGAGCACGAGGAGATCTCGCGATAGGCGTTCTGGCCGGGCAACCAAACCTCGATGTCGTAGGTCTTGCGCGACGCGAAGCCCATGTCGCCGGTGCACAGCAGCATCACGCGGTAGGGCAGCTCGAGCCGCTTGAGCACTTCCTCGGCGGCCGCGGTCATGCGCTCATGCTCGTCGTTCGATTGCTCGGGCGTGGTGATCGACACGAGCTCGACCTTGTAGAATTGATGCTGGCGCAGCATGCCGCGCGTGTCGCGCCCGGCCGAGCCCGCTTCCGAACGGAAACACGCGGTGTGCGCCGTGTAGCGATGCGGCAAGCTCGCTTCGTCGATGATCTCGCCCGCCGCGAGATTGGTGAGCGAGATTTCCGCCGTCGGGATCAGCCAGAAATCATTGGTCGTGCGGAACAGATCATCGGCGAATTTGGGCAGATTGCCGGTGCCGTAGGCGGCCTGATCGCGCACCAGCAGCGGCGGACTCACCTCGGTGTAGCCCGATACTTGCGTGTGCAGATCCAGCATGAACTGCGCCAGCGCGCGTTCGAGGCGCGCGAGCGCGCCCTTGAGGATCACGAAGCGCGCGCCCGAGATGCGCGCCGCACGCTCGAAATCCATCAGACCCAGCGCTTCGCCGAGTTCGTAATGCTCGCGCGGTCTAAAGCCGAAGCGCGGTGGCTCGCCCCAGCGCCGAATCTCTCGATTGCCGGTTTCGTCGCACCCATCCGGCACATCGGCTGCCGGGAGATTGGGGATGACCGACAGCTCGCGTTCCACGTCGCGCGCGGCCTCGGCTTCCTGCGCCTCGGCGGCGGCAATCTCGTCCTTGAGGCGCGAGACTTCCGCCATCAATGCGCCCGCCTCGGCCTCGCGCTTCTGCGCCTTGGCCTGGCCGATCTCCTTGGAGGCCGCATTGCGCCGCGCGAGAAGCTGATCGCGCCGAAGCTGCGCATCGCGGCGCGTCTGGTCCTGCGCCAGCAGCGCCGATGCCGCCGCCGGCAGGCCGCGACGCGCGAGCGCCGTATCGAAAGCCTGGGAGTCGTCGCGTATCGATTTGATGTCGTGCATGGGAATCGCCCGTTTCGCGGACCGGCGTCGCTTATACGTGCGACCAGACTCGCCTGTCCAGAAAGCGCCTCGCCTCAGCGCGCGAGATTGAAGTCGTTCTCTTCCGACACGACGATGCGTATGGGCGCTGCTCTGACGGCGTTGCCGCTCGCGTGCGCGACCGGTTCGTCCGGCTCTTCCTCCTCGGCTTCTTCCGGCTTCTCGATCCAACGCGCGACGATGATTGACAGCTCGTACAGCGCATACATCGGAATGGCCAACGAGAGCTGGCTGAAGACGTCGGGCGGCGTCACGATGGCGGCGAACGTCACCAGGGCGACCACGGCGTACCGGCGCTTCTCGGACAGCTGGCGTGCGCTGACGATCCCCACCTTGCACAACAGGACGAGCAGCACGGGCAATTCGAAGCTGATGCCGAACGCCAGGATCAGCGCCATCACGAACGACAGATACTCGTTCATCTTGGCTTCGAACTGGATCGGCACCGCGCCGCTGTCGTCGCGCGCGATCTCGAAGCTGGCGAAGAATTGCAGGCCGTAGGGAAGGATGACGAAGTAGAGGAAGCTCGCGCCGAGCGCGAACATGAAAGGCGTCGCGATCATGAACGGCAAAAACGCGTTCTTCTCGTTCTGATAGAGGCCGGGGGCGATGAACTTCCAGATCTGCGTAGCGATGATCGGGAAGGCGATGCACACGGCGCCCCAGGCGGACAGCTTGATGTAGGTGAAGAACGCCTCGGTCGGCGCGGTGAAGATCATGCGCCGCCCTTCCGGATTGGGCAGCGTGCTCATCGGCGCGATGAGGATGGAGAAGATCTGCTTGTGGAAGGCGTAGCAGATGATGAAGGCAACGAAGAACGCGGCCGCCGACCACAGCAGGCGCTGCCGCAGCTCGACCAGATGCTCCAGCAACGGCATCTTCGTATCGCCGGGCGGGCCGTCCAATTCGTCGTCGGTCACTGTTGGAAATCCGTCTCGGATCAAGTCTTGGGGAGCGTCCCGACCGCGGCGGAGGTCGACGCCTCGGCGACGCTGGACGTTGCGACGAGTGTCGTAGCGACGGGCGTTGTTGCGGCGGGGGTTGAAGTGACGACAGGCGCGGCGAGGCTTGGGGGCTGGAGCGCTTTCTCGATCTGTCCGCTCGGGTCGACGCTGTCCTGGACCATGCGCTCGAGCCCGCCATCGCCGAGCTTCTGCACCTGCTTCTTGACCTCATCGAGCTCCGCTTCGCGGACCATGTCGTCGACATTGGTCTGGAAGTCGCGTGCCATGCCGCGTGCCTTGGCGACGAATTTCCCCATCGTGCGCAACGCGCCCGGCAGTTCCTTCGGGCCGATGAAGATCAAGGCCGCTGCACCGATGATCAGCAATTCATTCCAGTCGAGCATCGCCGCTCTATCGCCTCATCGCCATTGCCGCCCGACCACCGCGCCTCAGACCTTCGCCTCTTTCTTGGCCTCCGCCGTCGTGGCCGCGACATTCCCGTCGGTGGTCACCTGCGGCGCCCCATCGGCTGGCTTTGCCACTTCGTCCTCGGTCTCCTTGAGGCCCTTCTTGAAGGCCGTCACGCCCTTCGCAAGGTCGCTCATCAGGCGTGGAATCTTGCCGACGCCGCCGAACAGCAGCAGGACCGCAACGCCGACGACGAGCCAATGCCAGATGCTCATGCCACCCATGAAAGTCCTCTCCTTATGCCTTTGGCGCTTCGCCTAAAATGGCGCGCACTGTCTCAGATCGACCGGCATCGTTCAACTCGCCAGATCATAACCCAGTTAGTCTTGCGCGCGGCCGAATACAAAGGCTTGAGCCACATCGAGGTCGATCGCGAGCACGTCGCCTTCGGCCGGCAGGAAACGTCCCGGCACTCGGGCATGAAAATGCAGGTGCCCGGCACGCCCCGTCGCCGGTGTTTCGTCCGCGGCCCTGCCCAGGCAAAGATGGATCCAGGAACTGCGCCCGAGCAAGCGCGCGGCAAGGACCTTGCCGACGATCATGTCCGCATCGCCCACCGGCCGCAATCGGAGCGCTTCCGGGCGGATCAGGACCACCACATCGCTGCCTTCAGGGAATGCCGAGACGGGCACGCGCCCGAACGGCGTCATCGCCCCGCCCATCTCGACCACGGTGTGGATCTCGTTCACCTGGCCGAAAAAATTCGCCACGAAGGCGGTCGCCGGGTGCGAGTAGACGTCGGCGGGTGGCCCGTGCTGTTCGATGCGCCCCTCGTTCATGATCACCATGCGGTCGGCCATGAACATGGCTTCCTCCGGATCATGCGTGACCATCAACGTGGCGGCGCCGCTTTGCTTGAGCACGTGCAGCGTGTCGTCGCGGATCTGTTCGCGCAACCTGGCATCGAGCCC
This sequence comes from Alphaproteobacteria bacterium, assembly GCA_031403455.1. Classification (GTDB taxonomy): domain Bacteria; phylum Pseudomonadota; class Alphaproteobacteria; order CACIAM-22H2; family CACIAM-22H2; genus CAIOSQ01. Next base: position 6,411 of record JANNTF010000743.1, read on the forward strand.
CGAGAAGGGCTCGTCGAGCAGCAAGACACGAGGCCGCGGCGCGAGCGCTCGAGCCAAGGCGATGCGCTGCTGCTGCCCGCCCGAAAGCTGGTGCGGGAAAGCATGCGCGTACTCCTGCATGCCGACCTGCCGCAGAGTCTCGTCGATGCGTGAGACGCGCAGCGCAGGCCCGAGCCGGTCGAGGCCAAACGCCACATTGCCCATCACGTCGAGATGCGGGAACAGCGCGTAGTCCTGGAACACGAAACCGACGCCCCGGCGCTCGGCGGGGACGGCGCGGCGCGTCTCCGCCACGGTGCAGCCATCGATGGCAATCGATCCCGCCTGGACTTCTTCGAGCCCCGCCGCCAGGCGCAGCAAGGTCGTCTTGCCGCAACCCGAGGGACCGACGAGACATACGAGCTCGCCTGATCCGACGGTCAGATCGACGCCGCGCAGCACCTGCTTGGTCGAAAAGCCATGGCTGAGCCCGGAAATCGCCAGAGCCGTCGGCGGCGACAAGCGGCTCGCGCTGAGCGGGGTCATGGGCGACTTCATCCAGTACCCGACGCTAGGGGCTTTGCCATGGACGCGCAACTCAATGTGGCCCGATCATGCGCGCCAGCGGATCGGAGGCTGGGATGAGCAAGCGTATCGGCATTCTCACAAGCGGCGGCGATTGCGCGGGGCTGAACGCGACGATTCGCGCCGCGGTGCTGCGGGCGGCGCAGGAAGGCTGGACCGTGATCGGGCTCCATAACGGAACCACCGGTTTGATGGCCGCTACGCCGGAGGCCGAGATCCTCGATCCGCGGCGCTGCGATACGCAGATGCTGCGCCTCGGTGGAACACTGCTCGGCACCACCAACAAGGGCGATCCGTTTCGCTTCCCGATGCCGGATGGCGCATTGCTCGATCGCACGCCGGAGATCATCGCGGGCTACCGCACGCTGAAACTCGACGCGCTGATCGGCGTGGGCGGCGACGGGAGCCTGAACATCCTGCGCCGGATCGCGGAGCGCGGGCATCTCAACCTCATCGGCATTCCCAAGACGATCGACAACGATGTCGCGATGACCGAAGCGGCGATCGGCCACTCGACGGCGGTGCTCGCCGCAACCGAGGCGCTCGATCGCCTGCAGCCGACGGCCGCCAGTCATAGTCGCGTCATGATTCTCGAGGTGATGGGCCGCGACGCCGGCCACATCGCCATCGCCGCGGCGATCGCCGGGGGCGCCGATGTCGCGCTGATCCCGGAGATCTCCTGGCGCCGCGAGTCCATCGTGCGTCAGATCGAGACGATCAAGGCGAGCGGGCGCAACTTCGCGCTGGTCGTCGTGGCGGAAGCGGTAACCGCCGAGGATGGGCGTCCGGTCGCGCGCGTGACCAGCGAAGGCAAGCGGCACTACGGCGGCGTTGGCCACGACATCGCCGCGATGATCGAGGAGGCGACCGGCGCGGAAACCAGAGTGACGGTGCTCGGCCACGTGCAGCGCGGCGGCTCGCCGGATCCCCGCGACCGCTTGCTCGGCGCCGCTTTCGGCGTTCACGCCGTCGAACTCGTGAAGGCCGAGCGCTTCGATCGCATGGTGGCCTGGTGGAACCGGCGCGTGATCGACGTCCCGCTCATCAAGGTCGTTCGCCGCTCCCGGACGGTCGATCCCGAAGGGCCGCTCGTGCGCACGGCGCGAGGCCTCGGGATCTGCCTCGGCGACTAGCCGCGCGCGCGTCGCACGCGGCCCCCGGCGGCCGTCAGCCGAATTTGCGCCTCAAGGCGATCGACGCCATCGAGGAGGATGAGGATCGCCAGCTTGAGATCGCCGCCGGCGGTGTCGAGCGCGCGCTGCGCCTGGGCATCGTCGCATCGCCCCAGACGCATCAGGATGCGTACGCTGCGGCGGCGCAGCTTCTCGTTGGTCGCCTGCATCTCCACCATCTGGCCGCGATAGACGCGGCCCAGCCGTACCATCAGGGTAGTCGAGATGAGGTTGAGAGCGATCTTCTGGGCGGTCCCCGCTTTCAAGCGCGTCGAGCCGGCGATCGCTTCCGCCCCCGTCGCCAACAAGATCCCATGCGCACCGGCGGCAAGGAGCGGAGTTGCGGCATTGCACGCGATCGCGATCGTCAGGGCGCCAGCGCGCCGCGCCGCATCGGTCGCCGCGATGACGAACGGTGTCGTGCCGCTCGCGGCCACCGCGATGACCACATCGTCCGCCATCGGCCGTGTCGCCTGCATCCGCGCGGCGCCGTCGATGGCGTCGTCTTCCGCGCCCTCGACCGAGCGCATGAACGCCTGATCGCCACCGGCCATCAGCGACACCACACGCTCGCGTGGCCAGGAGAAAGTGGGCGTCAACTCCACGCCGTCCTGAGTCCCCAGACGTCCCGATGTCCCGGCGCCGACATAGATCAACCGGCCGCCGCGCGCCAAGCCAGGCTCGGCGGCGGCGACGGCGGCACTCAAGGCCGGCAAGGCGGCCTGCACGGCATCGATCGCTGCCGCCTGATGCACCAGGAGGCCGGCGAGGATCCGCTCGACCGGCCAGTCATCGACGTCGGCGAAAGCGACGTCTACGGATTCGGTCACCAGGTATGCCGTGGTCACGCGGACGAGCGCAGATCACCGGCGGGCGCCGCATCATCATCGACGACCGGCCCCTCCTCCGCGTCATCGGCTTCGCCCATCTCCGGCGGCAATTCGAGCGCGCCCTGCTCGCCGTATTGGCTGACGCCGGGGCGACGGTCGAGCAGGCCGGCGGCACGCAATTCCTCGAGCCCAGGCAATTGCCCCAGGGCGTTGAGACCGAAATGAACCAGGAATTGATCGGTCGTCACCCACTCGGCGGGACGACCGGGAACATGCTCGCGGTAGCCGTGCGGCTTGATCCACCCGGCCTCCATGAGTTGATCGAGCGTACCCTTGGAAATCGAAACGCCACGGATCTCCTCGATCTCGGCGCGGGTGACGGCTTTCTTCTCGGCGTGCTGATACGCGATGATCGCCAGGGTCTCGACGGCAGCGCGGCTCAGCTTGCGCGGCACGGTCACTTCGATATCCAGCGCGCTCGCCAGATCAGGCGCGGTACGCACGCCGATCTTGCCAGCGATCCGCACGACATTGACGCCACGACCGGCGTATTGCGCCTCGAGCGACGCCACCAACTCCTCGACATCCGCACCCTCGGGCAGGCGGCGGGCCAGATCCTTGGGTTCGACCAGCCCCGGCGCGGCGAACAGCAACGCCTCGACGATCCGCTGCTGGCGCGCGCGGTCACGCGCGGAAGCGAATTCGACGTCGCTCGGCGATGCCGGCTCTGGTGCCACCGCATCGATCGCGGTCGGCGCCACTTCGATCTGCTCACTCATGACCCTTGCCTTTCAGCCACGGGAAGTTCGGTCACCGGATTTTCCGGCGCCTTGCGTACGTAGATCGGACCGAAGCTGCGTTCCTGGCGCATTTGCAGCAATCCCGTCCGCACCATTTCCAGGCTCGCGGAAAACGTCGCCGCCATGCCGGAGCGGCCAACGACGCCGCTCATGAAACCGCTGGGCATGAAAGACTGCAGCGTCGTCCATTCCGGCATCCGCCCGAGCATGCTCGTCAGCCGCTCGAGCGCCGCCTCCATCGAGTGGAGTTCGGTCGGCGCGATCGTCAGCGTGCGCAATTCGTCGCGACCGACGATCTGGCCATAGGCCTTCAATAATTCATAGTAGCTCAGCTCGTAGATCGGCTTCCTGACCACGCGCAACCCTTCCGGCTCGCCGCGTGGAAAGACGTGGCGACCGATCTGCGGCAACGCCATCACGCGGTCGCCGGCCGCGCGCATCGCGTCGAGACGACGCAGCTGGAACGCGAGCGCATCGGCCATCTCCACGGCTGACGGTTCTTCGACGCCCGGTTCCGGCGGCGCCGGCAGCAGAAGCTTCGATTTGAGATACGCGAGCCACGCGGCCATCACGAGATAATCGGCGGCCAATTCCAACCGCTCGTGTTTCGTGCTTTCGATGAAGGCGAGATACTGATCCGCGAGCGCCAGAATGGAGATCTTGGTGAGATCCACTTTCTGGTCACGCGCCAAGGTCAACAGGACGTCGAGCGGGCCTTCATAGCTGCCGAGATCGAGCACCAGGTGTTCCGGCGCCGGTCCTGTGGCGCCTGAATCCTCTTCGAATGCAGGGACCCCGGCGCTCATCTGTGCCCCGTCACCGATAGGATCAATTCGGTCACGGCGCGCGTCGGCCCGCCGATCAAGATGCCGACTGGATCGAACCCAAGGCCGAGTTCCTGCGACACGATCGGCAGCAGCATGAACACGCCCATCACAATGAGAATCCCCACCCGCTCGAGCTTGGCCAGCTGCACGGCGAGGGCGAGCGGGAGCAGCCCGACGGCGACTCGTCCTCCGTCCAATGGCGGTATCGGAAGCATATTGAACACGGCGAGCAAGACGTTGAATTGAACAGCGTTCTTCAGGTTGTCGGCGAACCAAGCCTGGGACGCCTCCGGCAGCAGATCGACGCCGTGATACAGGATGGCCGCTATCAGGGCTAGCAGCAGGTTCATGCCAGGACCCGCGGCTGCGACCAGGACCATGTCGCGCTTGGGGTCGCGCAGATTGCCGAAATTGACTGGCACCGGCTTGGCGTAGCCGAACAGGAACCCCGACTTCATCAGGATCAAAATGCCCGGCAGCAGGATGGTCCCGAATGGATCGATGTGACGGAGCGGATTCATGGTGATCCGTCCCAGCCGTTCAGCGGTCGGATCGCCGAGCGCGCGCGCCGCGTAGCCATGCGATGCTTCGTGCAACGTGATGGCCAGCAGCGCCGGGATGACCCAGGTCGAGACCTCCCAAGCGAAAGAGCTGGGGTTCATGTACCGAGGCCTCCCATGAGCGCATCGAGTCGGCCGCGCCACAGCTGTGGTTCCGGCCGCACCGAGGGTTGAACCGTGCGACGCGACGCTTGAAGGCGCGAAGCGGCGAGCGCCGTCAGCGGCGGCGCGCAATCGAGCAACGCCGCGCTGCTGTCGAGCGTTCCCGCGCAATAGAGGGCGACGTCGCAACCCGCCGCCAAGGCTGCCGTCGCCCGCAAATCGGGGCTGCCGCAGAGTGCATTCATCGCCAGATCGTCGCTGAGCAGAAATCCGGTGAAGCCGATCTCGCGGCGGATGAAGTCGATCACGGCAGGCGAGATCGTGCCGGCGCGTTCGGGATCCAGATCCGTGAACCGGACATGCGCCGTCATCGCCCAGGGCAGATGCGCCAGCATCCTGAACACGTGCCCGTCGACCGCGAGAAGTTCGGCGCGCGCCGTCGTCACGGTCGGCAGGGCGTGATGGCTGTCGGCCTGGGCGCGGCCATGACCCGGGAGATGTTTGATGACGGGAATCGCCCCCATGTCGGCGAGTCCCAGAGCGGTGGCTCCCGCGAGCGCGATGACGGTGGTGGGATCGCGACCAAAAGCGCGATCGCCGATCACGTCATGACTATCCGGCCCCGGGACATCCCCGACCGGCGCGCAAACGACGTCGATGCCGAGGTTGAGACACTCCAGCGCGATCAGTCGTGCGTTCAACCGCGCCGCCTCGCACCCGGCCTTGCGATCATGCGCGAAGATCGTTCCGAAGCAAGCGGCGGGCGGCGCGGCACGCCACTGCGGCGGCTTCAGTCGCTGCACGCGGCCACCCTCCTGATCGATCAGAATCGGCGCATCCGCACGTCCCACCGACGCGCGCAGATCGGCGGTCAAGATCCTGACTTGTTCGGCATCGACGACATTGCGCGCGAAAAGAATGAAGCCCAACGGGTCGCCGGCATTGAATAGGCGTCGCTCGGCCTCGGTCAGCTGCGGTCCGGCGCATCCGAGGATCACCGCGCGCGGCAATACCCCGTCACGATGGTGGAACAACCAGACACCCTGTCCCGGCGCGTACCAGCTTGGCGCACGCGTCGCGTGCGGCGTCGCGATCTGCGAGCGGGCCGGCATAGACACGGAAGAACACGCCGCGCTCCGCCAGTTCGACGCGACTGATGCTCATCGTCTTCCCTCCCGCAATGTCGCCATGCTTGCGCCTGAACGACTCCCAGGCCTGACGCGCTTCCTCCTCGGTGCGCATGGCGCCGACCTGAATGCGAAACGCCCCGGCGCTCGCGGCCGGGCGCGATGCCTGCAGCGACGTTGGCGCACCAAACCCCGCACCAGCCGCGAGACTTGGTTGGAGCGATCGCGCCGTGGGCGCCGCGGGCGGCGGCAACGGCGCGGGATACGGCACCGCCGATGCGACCCCCGATAGAGCGGGGATTGGCGCGACGGGTTCCGGCGCGGTACTCGGCGCGACAATGGACGGCGCGGCCGGCGTCAGAATCACGGCGGCCGGGATTGGCGGTGGCGCGGGGACAGGTTTGGGCAAGGGAGTCTCGGGCGGCGGGAGCAGCACTTCGCGCCCCGGCGCCGCCGCAGACCCCGCACCCGCGCCGCGCGGATCACGGCCCGCATTGAAGACTTCGATGTTCGTGTGCGGCACATTGAGCCCACCCGGATCATCAGGGCGGATCTTGACGGGACGCGTGTCGGCCTTCACGAGCGGCGCCGGCATATGCTCGCCGCGATCGCCATAGGCGAGATATCCATACGCGACGACGCCACCGAATCCCGCCACCGCAATACCCGCGACAGCGAGCGCCGCCCAGAAGCGCACGCCGGCGCCGGCCGGCCCGGTTGACCTCGGATCGTCATCGGGATCGACGCTCAACGTCGCAGATCTCATCATCGACGCACTACCCATCGCAGGCCCAGCCATGTCCAGGCGCTTTTGCGTTGAAACACCAACTCATCATTGCTCATCCGGGCCATGCTTCGGGCGCTGCGGATCTGCGGTCATCTAATCGATCGGGAGCGAGTCGGGTCAACGCCGACTCCCGATTCCTGTCGATCGGTCAGACGCGCGTGCTCTTCTAGCGCGAATTTATCGGTCATGCCGGCAATGTAATCTGCGACCAGTCGGGCAGTCTTGAGATCATGGGGCGCATCGGCGCGCGCACGCCACTCCGCCGGCAGCAACTGCGGCGACGCCAGGAAGAGCGCAAACAAGTCGCGCACGACCTCACTCGCATGCGCGCGGACGCGGTTGATCCGGTCGTGGCGGTACATGCGGGCGTGAAGAAAGCTGCGCAGTCCTTGCATCGCTTCATGAAGCGAAGGAGAAAACCGCGCCGTCGGCGCACCCGCAAGGCGCACGGCATCCGGCGAACGGGGCGCGCACAGATCGAGCTGGGCGCGTGTCGCGTGCAGCAGATCGCTCACCATCGTGTCGATCATCCGCCGCATCGTTTCGCCGATGAATCGCGACAGCGGCAACGCCCCGTAGCGCCGCTCGACGAGCGATATGATCGGGCCGATCAGAGCAACGCCGCGCAGATCGTCGATCGTGAACAGCCCGGCGCGCAACCCGTCGTCGATGTCATGGGTGTTGTAGGCGATGTCGTCGGCGAGGGCCGCCAATTGCGCCTCGAGCCCAGGCCAGGTGTCGAGGCCGAGATCCTGGCGCCGGGCATATTCAGCGATGGCCGCCGGCAGCACGCCGCACTTGACCGCGTGGGGACCGAGCAGAGGCCCGTTATGCTTGACCACGCCTTCGAGTGTTTCCCAGGTCAAATTGAGCCCATCGAACTCGGCGTAGCGTTGTTCCAGCTGCGTCAGAATGCGCAGGGTCTGGGCATTGTGGTCGAAACCACCGTAGTCGGTCATCACCGCGTGCAGCGCATCCTCCCCGGTATGGCCGAATGGCGTGTGGCCGAGGTCGTGGGCCAGCGCAACGACTTCCGCGAGGTCCTCATCCACGGCCAGGCTGCGCGCCAGGGTGCGGGCGATCTGCGCCACTTCGATCGAGTGCGTCAGCCGCGTTCGGTAGTGATCACCCTCGTGATAAACGAACACCTGAGTCTTATGCTTGAGCCGTCGGAACGCCGTGGAATGGATCACGCGATCACGATCGCGCTGAAACGCGGTCCGCAGGCTCGACTCGGCTTCCGGATGCAGTCGGCCGCGTGACCGGTCCGGCCGGCAGCCAAAGGCACCTGTCGTGGCCGCGTCGGCCGGAACCTGGCCGGGTGGGGAATGATCGCTCACGGACGCGAAACCTAGACGTGCTGGGCAGCCACCGGCAACCCGAGTCATCGGCATGACGGGCTCGGACGTTCAACGCTTGTGCCACAGGGGTGATCAAGCCATATCATC
>JANNTF010000744.1:0-7843 GCA_031403455.1 Alphaproteobacteria bacterium
CGCACGCCGGGCCAGCTCGCCTACCTCAAGGCGCTCAAGCAGCACGAGCTGGTCTTCGGCATCGGACCGGCCGGCACCGGCAAGACCTATCTCGCGGTCGCCGTCGCGGTGCAGCTGCTGGTCGAGGGCAAGGTCGATCGCATCGTGCTGTCGCGACCGGCGGTCGAGGCCGGCGAGCGGCTCGGCTTCCTGCCCGGCGACATGCGCGAGAAGATCGACCCCTATCTGCGGCCGCTCTACGACGCGCTCTACGACATGCTGCCCGGCGATCAGGTGACCAAGCGCATGGCATCGGGCGAGATCGAGATCGCGCCGCTGGCCTTCATGCGCGGCCGCACCCTCGCCAATGCCTTCGTCATCCTGGACGAGGCGCAGAACACCACGCCGATGCAGATGAAGATGTTCCTCACCCGTCTGGGCGAGAATAGCCGCATGGCGGTCACCGGTGATCTGTCGCAGATCGATCTGCCGACCGGTGCGCGCTCCGGCCTCGCCACCGCACTCGACATCCTCGCCGGCGTCGAGGGCATCGGCATCGCGCGCTTCACCGCGGCCGATGTCGTGCGCCACGCCCTGGTCGCGCGCATCGTCGCCGCCTACGACATGCGCGAGGGAACGAAGAACGCATGACGACCGCGATTGCCGTCCAGGTGGAGGACCCGCATTGGCGTCGTCGGCTGCCTGAGGTTGTGCGCCTCGTGCGCCGTGCCGCGCGCGCGGCGCTCGCGTCCCGCACTGGATCGGCACGCGCCGAACTCTCGATCATGCTCACCGACGATGCGCGCGTGCAGCTGCTCAACCGTTCGTATCGGCGCAAGGACGCGCCGACCAACGTGCTGTCCTTTCCCGCGGAGACCGTCACGCCCGACGGGATCGTCGTGCTCGGCGACGTCGTCCTCGCCTACGAGACCTGCGTGACCGAAGCGAAGGCGCAGGCCAAGACGCTGCGCGCCCATCTCAGCCATCTCGTGGTGCACGGGATCCTGCATCTGCTCGGCCACGACCACGTCCGCCTGCGCGACGCCGAACGCATGGAGGCGCTGGAGCGCAAGATCCTCGCGAAGCTCGCGATCGCCGATCCCTACGTGCTGCGCGGACGCGCCGCATGAGCGACGAACGGCCGGATGGAAGTCTGCGCGAGCGCATCCGCCGTCTGCTGCGGCGCGACGATCCCGAAGCGAAACTGCGCGAGAGTCTCGAGGAGACGATCGAGGGAATCATCGAGGAGGGCGAGACGCCGCCGCTCGAGATCGGCGCGCAGGAGCGCGTGCTGATCCGCAACATCTTCAAGCTGCGCGAACGCAGCGCCTACGACGTGATGGTGCCGCGCGCCGACATCGTGGCCGTGCCCTACGACGTCACCCTGCCGGCCCTGGTCGAGATCATCCGTCGCGAGGCGCATTCGCGCTATCCCGTGCATCGCGGCTCGCTCGACGACATCGCCGGCATGATCCACATCAAGGACGTCCTGGCGTATTGGGGCGCCGACAAGGAATTCGCGATCGACGACGTGATGCGCAAGCTGCTCTTCGTGGCGCCCTCGATGCGCGTGCTCGACCTGCTGCTGGAGATGCGCAAGACCCGCCTGCACATGGCGCTGGTCGTCGACGAGTTCGGCGGCATCGATGGCCTAGTGTCGATCGAGGATCTCGTCGAATCGATCGTCGGCGAGATCGAGGACGAGCACGATACCGACGAGTCGCCGGGCGTCCAGAAGCTGCCCGACGGCGCGTGGCTCGTCGATGCGCGCGTGCCGCTGGCCGAGTTCGAGGAGTCGATCGGCACCATGCGCACCGGCGAGGAGAAGGACGCCGACATCGACACCGTCGGCGGCCTCGTGGTCTCGATGGTCGGTCGCGTCCCCGCCCGCGGCGAGGTGCTCGCGCACCCATCGGGCGTCGAATTCGAAGTCGTCGACGCCGACCCGCGACGCCTCAAACGCCTGCGCGTGCGCCGCATCGATACACCGGACAGCAAGTCGCCGGCCGCGGCATGAAGCAGATGGCCGCGCGCCTCGAGCGCTGGCGTCTGGCGCTGCAAGGGCTGACGGGATGGCGCCGCGCCGTGGCGGCGATGGCGCTGGGTCTCTGCGCGACCCTGGCCGTGCCGCCGGTGCAAATGTTGATCCTGCTGCTGCCGGCTTTCGTCGGCCTGACCTGGATGATCGACGCCGCCGGGTCGGGGCGCCGCGCCTTCTGGGCGGGGTGGTGGTTTGGCGTGGCGCATTTCGCGAGCGGCCTCTACTGGATCAGCCACGCCATGCTCGTCGATGCCGCGCGGTTCGGCTGGATGATTCCCTTCGCGCTGGGCGGCCTCGGCGCCTGGCTCGGCGTGTTCACCGGCGCGGCCGCGCTGATCGCCTGGCGGCTGGCCCGGCTCCGCATCGCCACGCCGCTCGGCCTCGCGGCCGCCTGGCTGCTGACCGAATGGCTGCGCGGCCATCTGCTCACGGGCTTTCCCTGGAACCTCGTCGGCACCGCCTGGCTCGACCTGTCCTGGATCGCCGGGACCGCGGCGTGGATCGGGCTCTACGGGCTGACGGCGTTGACGGTGGCCGTCGCGGCCTCGGTGGCGCGGTTGGGGGCGCTCGGGACCGCCATCGCCATCGGAGTCTTCACGGGGCTCAGCACCATCAGCCATCAACCCGCCACGCCGCCGCGCGCCGAGGCGACCGGGCCGCGGCTGCGCATCGTGCAGCCCGACATCGCCCAATCCCTGAAATGGGTGCCCGAGGAGCGTCAGCGCAGCCTGGCCCTGACCGCCGCGCTGTCGCGCGGACCGGGACTCGAGACCATCGCGCATGTGATCTGGCCCGAGACCGCCACGCTCTTCCCGCTCGCCTCCAGCCGCGAATTCATGGCCGAGCTCGCGCGGCTCGTACCCGCCGGCGGCTATCTGCTGACGGGATCGACGCGGATCGAACGCGAGCCGGTCTTCCAGGCCTGGAACTCGCTGCACGCCCTCGATTCCAGCGGCGAGATCCGTGCGACCTTCGACAAATTCCATCTCGTGCCCTTCGGCGAGTATGTCCCGCTGCGCGGCATCCTGCCGGTCGAGAGGATCGCCCCGGGGCCCGTCGATTTCTCCGCGGGCACGGGGCCGCGCACGATCCGGCTTCCGGGCCTGCCCGCCTTCAGCACGCTGATCTGCTACGAGATCATCTTCCCCGCGGCGGTCGTCGATCGCGCCGATCGGCCCGACTGGATTCTCAACGTCACCAACGACGCATGGTTCGGGAATTCCGCGGGGCCATACCAGCATCTCGCCGCGGCGCGGTTTCGCGCCATCGAGGAAGGTCTCCCCGTGGTACGGGCCGCCAATGGCGGCATTTCCGCCGTCATCGATGGACATGGCCAGGTGCGCGCGATGCTGGCGCTGAGCACGCGCGGCGTCCTTGACGCATCCTTGCCGCCGGCGCTGCCGCCCACATGGTATGGCCGGTTCGGCGATCTGCTGCTGATCGGCGTCGGCGCCGGCCTGCTCCTGCTCGGTGCCATCGCCGGCCGCCGCGCGGTCGCAGACGGCGTAAGCCCGGGTCAGGGAAAGTAAATTTCCGTCCGTGCTGTTGACGCCGCTTGCCAGTCTTGCCACAACCCGGCCGCCGAAACCGGGACTCGATCTCGATCCCCCGACCTCCCACGGAGAGCCACGCCGATGCGCCAGGGCGATTTCGTCTTCACTTCCGAGTCCGTTTCCGAAGGCCACCCCGACAAGGTGTGCGACCGCATCTCCGATGCGGTGGTCGACGCCTTCATCGGTCTCGATCCCTACGCGCGCGTGGCGTGCGAGACGCTGGTCACCACCAACTACATCTGCATCGCCGGCGAAGTCCGCCTCGACAAGAAGAAATGCGGCGTCAAGGCGCCGATGCTCAAATCGGGCGCGATCAACAAGAAGGTGATCGAGGCCCTGGCGCGCAACGCCGTGCGCGACATCGGCTACGAGCAGAAGGGTTTCCACTGGAAGACGGCGAAGATCGTCATCCGCCTGCACGGCCAGTCGGCCGACATCGCGCAGGGCGTCGATGCCGGCGGCAACAAGGACGAGGGCGCCGGCGACCAGGGCATCATGTTCGGCTATGCGTGCAACGAAACGCCTGAACTGATGCCGGCGCCGATCCAGTTCTCGCACAACATCCTGAAGACGCTCGCCGACGTCCGCCACTCCGGCGCCGAGAAGCTGCTGCTGCCCGACGCCAAGAGCCAGGTCACCTTGCGCTATGTCGACGGCAAGCCGAAGGCCTGCACGGCCGTCGTCGTCTCGACCCAGCACGCCGCCAAGGACAAGAAGGGCCGCGAGCTGGAGTCCGGCGACATCAAGACGATCGTGCGGCCGTATATCGAGAAGGTGCTCGGCAAGATCGGCATGCCCGATGAGGCGCATATCTACGTCAATCCCACCGGCCGCTTCGTCATCGGTGGTCCGGATGGCGACACCGGCCTCACCGGCCGCAAGATCATCGTCGATACTTACGGCGGCGCGGCACCGCATGGCGGCGGCGCCTTCTCGGGCAAGGATCCGACCAAGGTCGACCGCTCGGCCGCCTATGCCGCGCGCTACCTCGCCAAGAACGTCGTGGCCGCCGGCCTCGCCGATCGCTGCACGATCCAGCTCTCCTATGCCATCGGCGTCGCCCAGCCGCTCTCGGTCTATGTCGACACGCAAGGCACCAGCCAGGCCGACGAGGAGAAAATCTCCAAGGTGCTGCAGGAGCTCATGAGCCTGACGCCGCGCGGCATCCGCGAGCACCTCGGGCTCAACAAGGCGATCTACGAGCGCACTTCGGCCTATGGCCATTTCGGCCGGGCGCCCGAGAAGGATGGCGGATTTTCCTGGGAGCGCACCGATCTCGTGAAGCAGCTGCGCTCCGCCTTCGGCGCGCGCTGAGCACAATCCGGCTCATTCATAGTTTTGGCCGCCGGCGCGGGCGCAAGCTGCGCGCCGGTCGCGCCGCCTTGCTCGACACGACGCTACCGGGCCTGCGGATCGAGCTTCCGGCGGCCGAGGCGAGCCTCGATCCGGCGACGCTGTTCGCGACACCGCCGCGCGAGATCTGGCTCGAGATCGGCTTCGGCGGCGGCGAGCATCTCGCCGCCCAGGCCGCGGCGAATCCCGGGTTCGGCCTGATCGGCTGCGAGCCTTACGAGAACGGCGTCGTCGCGCTGCTCGGCCATATCCGCGACCGGCGCCTCGCCAACATCCGCATCTGGAACGACGACGCCCGCGCGCTGCTCGCGCGCCTGACGCCGTCCTCGATCACGCGCGTCTTCGTCCTCTTCCCCGATCCCTGGCCCAAGGCGCGCCACCACAAGCGCCGCCTCATCCAGGCGCCGTTCCTCGACGCGCTCGCGCGCGTGATGAAGCCCGGCGGCGAACTCCGCCTCGCCAGCGACCACGCCGAGTATGTCGACTGGATGCTCGAGCGCGTGCCGGCGCATCCGGCGTTTCAATGGACCGAGACCGCCATCGAAGCCTGCCGCACCCGCAGCGCCGACTGGCCCGAGACACGCTACGAATCCTGGTCGATCGGCGAGGGCCGTCGCCCGGCCTATCTGCGATTCGTCCGCCGCTGAGACACGGAGAATCTCACCGCGGCGTGACGACGCGGATTGTGGCGCGGGCGGTGTCGCCGCCTTCATCGACGACGACGAGCCTCAGGAAGCCTTCGCCATCCGGCGTGAAGCTGCGCTGATCGAGGCGCGAGGCGGCGGCGAGCGGGCGGCCGTCGACGATCCAGGTCAGCTTGCCGCGGCCGCCTTCGGCCTTGAGCGCGAGCGGCGTGAGCGCGTCGCCGCTGCGCTCGAGTTCGACGGTCGCGCCGTCGGGCGGGAAGAGGATCGCGAGTTCGCGCTGCGCATCCTTCCACGGACGGTCATCGACGTTGCGCGGCATCAACCGCGCGAGCGCGCGCGGGGCGAGCGTGGGAGCGCGCGCGATCGCCTCGGGCGCGGCGGGCTCACTCGGGAGGAGATCGAAGGCCTTGAACAGGATCGGCGCGGCGGCCGTGCGGCCGTACTGGCCCGGGCGCGGCGTGCCGTCGGCGCGGCCGACCCAGACGCCGATCGTCCAGCGCTTCGTGAAGCCGACCGCCAGGGCGTCGCGAAATCCGTAGGACGTGCCGGTCTTGTAGGCGATGGCGCGCAGGCCGGCGCGCTGCACATAGGGTTCGGGCGGCGTGACGCCGCGCAGGATCTCGCCGAGCCATTGCGCGGAGCGCGGCTCGATCAGCCGCGTGCCGATCGCGTCGCCGGGTCGATCGCGATGCACGCGCAGCGGCCGCGCGCGGCCATCCGAGGCGATCGCCGCGTAGAGCATCGTGAGATCGGCGAGGCTGATGCCGACGCCGCCGAGGATTACCGGCAGGCTCGGCGCTTCGAGCGTGCGGCGATCGAACTCGAGCGCGGCGCCGGCGTCGGTCAGCGCCTGGACCAGACGCGTCGGCCCGAGGCGATCGAGGATCGCGACCGCCGGCACGTTGAGCGACAGCTGCAGGGCGGCGCGCGCGCTGACCTCGCCCTGGAAGCCACGATCGAAATTGCGCGGCGTGAAATCGCCGAAGCGCGTGAGCACGTCGGCGATCCGGGTCTCCGGATGCAGCCAGCCCTCGTCGAAGGCGAGGCCGTAGAGGAAGGGCTTCAGCGCCGAGCCGGGTGAGCGCTTGGCGCGCACGAGATCGACCTGCCCCGCCGCCGCGTTGAAATCGGCGCCCGCGACCCAGGCCCGGACTTCACGCGTCGCATTCTCGATCACGAGGATCGCGACATTGCCGCCATCGGTGAAGAAGGATTGCTCGCGCTGCGCCAGCTGCTCCGCCTGGACCTGGAGGCCGCGATCGAGTGTCGTCGCGACGCGTGTCCCGGGAGCCGCGGCGCCGCGCAGCGACTCGGCGAGATGCGGCGCATGGAACGGCAGCGCCAGGCGCCGCGCGGGCACCGGCTCCTGACTCGCCTCCTGCGCTTCGGTCGCCGTGATAGCGCCGCGCGCCGCCAGAACGCGCAACACCTTGTCGCGCGCCACGCGCGCCGCGACCGCATCGCGATCGGGGCGCGTGCGCTCCGGCGATTGCGGCAGCACGACCAGCAAGGCCGCCTCGCCGAGGGTGAGCCGCTTGGGCTCCTTGCCGAGCCACGCCAGCGACGCCGCGCGCACGCCCTCGACATTGCCGCCATACGGCGCGAGCGAAAGGTAGAGCGCGAGGATCTCGCTCTTGCTCAGCCGCGCCTCGAGCTGCAGGGCGCGCGCAATCTCGATCAGCTTGGCGCCGAGAGTCCGCGGCCGCGGCTCGAGCAACCGCGCGGTCTGCATCGTCAAGGTCGAGCCGCCGGAGACGATCTTGCCGCCGAGCGCGGCCTGCGCGGCGGCGCGCAGCAAGGCCAGCGGATCGACGCCGGGATGAACATCGAAGCGCTGATCCTCATAGGCGCGGAGCAGCGCGAGGTAGCGCGGATCGACGTCGACGGTCGTCGCGGCCAGCCGCCATTTCCCGTCCGCCGTGATGAACGCGCGCAGCAGCCGCTCGTCCTTGTCGACGACCAGCGTCGAGACCTCGCTGGCGCGCGTCAGATCGGGCGGGAAGAGGCGATCGGCGATGAAGACGGTGGCGAGCACGGCGAGCGCAATCAGCGCGGTGGCGCCCCCCCACCCCAACCCTCCCCCACGAGGGGGGAGGGAGTCTGATGTGGGTGCGGGACCGTCTCTGCCCACACGAATGGTCTCCCTCCCCCCTCGTGGGGGAGGGTTGGGGTGGGGGGCGGGCATCTCAGCGCGGGGCGATGTCGATGCGGCCCGCGGCCGAGCGGGCGAAGAGTTCGGGCCGGTACATGTCCTCGACCTGGATCCCCGG
>JANNTF010000745.1:0-2260 GCA_031403455.1 Alphaproteobacteria bacterium
TGGAAAGGCTGCCAATGCGGCAGCACCGGCATCACGGCGAACCCGGCGATGACGCCGGCGATCGCGAGCCGGCGTGCGGTCTGGCGCGCGTGGGCGACCAGCACGGCGGCAACAGCGGCGGTCATGCTGGCGACGACCGCGGCGAGGCTTTCGAAGGCCGGCGCCACGGCGGCGGCCCAGACCGGCAGCAGGCACGCGCGCGGCCAGCCATGACGGCGTGCCAGCACGGCCGCGCCGAGCCAGGCCACGATCGCGATCAGCGTTGCGCCGCGGTTGAGCGACGACGGATTGAAGCGTCGCGCGAGATGCGTGACGAGCCATTGCTGTGGCGTCGGGCGCACACCGAGATAGCGTGGCACCGCCTCGATGGTCAGCGCGACGAGCGCGATCACGAGTCCGATCACGAGAAATCGGGCGATGCGTTCCCGACTGGCGATCGGCAGCGTGTCCGCGATGGCGATCAATGCCAATCCGCCGATCGCCGAGAGGGTGACGTTGATCCAGAGCCGCCCGACGAGATCGGGCTGCACGGCCCAGAGCGCCGACGCCGCGGCCCAGAGAGACGCGATCGCGAACAGCGCGGTCGCGACGCGCGGCCAGGGGAGACGCGCGAGGTTTGGCATCGCGCCGGCGATCGCCGCCGCCGCGACCAGCACGAAGAGCGGCGCGACGGCGAGCGGACTCACCAGCGCGATGGGAGCGAGCAGCGCGGCGCCGCATGCCAGGGCGCCCGTGCTGACGCGCGCACCGCGGGCGATCGGCCCGGCCGCGCTCATCATTCAGCGCAGCGCATCGGCCACGGCCGCGACGATCCGATCGATGGTCGCATCGTCGAGATCCGAATGCATCGGCAGGGCGAGCACGCGGCCGCACAGGGATTCCGCGACGGGCAACGAGCCCGGCCCGCGACCGTAGCGTTCATAGGCGGGTTGGAAATGGAGCGGCTTGGGATAGTAGATCGCGGTCGGGATTCCCTGCTTCGCGAGGCTCGCCTTCACATGATCGCGTGACGGCGTTTCGACGACGTAGAGCGGCCAGGCGCTGAGAGCGTTTGGCGTGCGCGCGGGCCGACGGATCTGCGCCGGCAATGTCGCGTCGTAACGCGCGGCGACGCGCACGCGCTGCTCCAGCTCCACGGGATAGGCCGCGAGCTTCACCATCAGGATCGCCGCCTGCATCGTGTCGAGGCGACCATTGGTGCCGATGCGCAGGATTTCATAGCGATCGCTGTTGCTCGAACCATGGAAGCGGAGCGAGCGGTAGAGGTCCGCCTTCTCCACATCGTCGGTGAAGATCGCGCCGCCATCGCCATAGGCGCCCAGCGGCTTGGCCGGGAAGAAGCTGGTCGCCGTCACCGGCGCCAAGGCGCCGACGCGCTGATTGCCGAGGCTGGCGCCGAAGCTCTGCGCGGCATCCGCGAGCACGAACAGCTTCTCCTGGGCGCAGAGCGTGCCGAGCTCGGCGTAATGCGCCGGCAGGCCGAAGAGATCGACCGCGATCACCGCGCGCGGCGTCAGCCGACCTTCGCGCTTCACCGCCGCGATCGCGCGCTCCAGCGCCGCGGGATCGATGTTGTAGGTAACGGGATCGACGTCGACGAAGACCGGCTCGGCGCCGAGCGCGCAGGGCACTTCGGCGGTCGCGGTGTAGGTGAAGGCGGGCAGGAACACGGCATCGCCAGGGCCGATGTCTTCGCCCATCATCGGGATGCGCAGGGCCTCGGTGCCGCTCGCGACCGTCACGGTCTCGCGCACGCCGCAAAAACGCGAGAGTTCGGCCTCGAGTTCGGCGACTTCCGGGCCGAGGATGAAGCGGCCATGCTCGAGCACGCGCATCACCCGCGCATCGATCTCGGGCTTGAGCCGGCGGTACTGCGCCTGCAGGTCGATGAAGGGAATCGGAGTGGTCATGGTCTCACCATTGCGGACTGCATCGAAAGCAAGCTGCGGCGGATAGCCGATCGGCGTGCGTCGCGCCATGATTCGTTGCGGATGTGGGCGCGGCGCTCACAACGCCTCGACGCGGCCATGGAGCGTGAGCCAGCGTTGCAACGCGAGCAGCGTCCAGAGATGCCACGACGTGTCGCGCTTGCCGCTCGACAGATCGCTGCGCCAGCGCGCGACCACGGTGGGATCGACGAGTCCCTGTCGCGCCAGGCGCCGTGGCGCCAGCGCCACCCGCAGCAAGTCGGCGAGCGGGCCGTCGAGCCAGCTGCCGACCAGCAACTCCAAGCCGCGCATGGGCCCCGGGCCGACGTCCG
>JANNTF010000746.1:0-4724 GCA_031403455.1 Alphaproteobacteria bacterium
CCCGGATAGGCCACCCGCTTCTCGACATAGGACCGCGTCGCGACTAGGCACTCCGATTCATGGAGGATGTTGAACATGACCGGAGCGCCGCTGGCCGGCAGCAGCAGCAGCTGGAAATTGTCATAGGCCGGCGTATGGAAGGCGGAGAGATAGTAGATATTCGCCGGCGCGGTGACGAGGATCGCATCGAGGCCGCGCGCGACCAGCTCGGCGCGCACGCGCTCCAGCCGCTGGTCGAATTCGGCAGCCGGGAACGGCAGGGATTCCTTCTGCACGGGGGTCAAGCGCGCCTCCTGTTGATCGTCGGGCGGACCCTGTCGCCAGCGATCATCTCGCGAGGTCCTTCAGTCGGCGCGTATCCGCCGCGGCTTCCGCGAGCAGCCAGTCGCGAAACATCGCGATCTTGGGCAGCGCGGCCGCTGCCCTCGGGTAGACGATCCAATATGTCTTCGACAATTTCGGCGCCAGATCGAGCAGCCGCACGAGCCGGCCGTTGATCAGATCCCATGCGGCGAGCGTGGTGCGCGCGAGCGCAACGCCCTGACCGTCGACGGCCGCATCGATCACCATGCTCGCCCGATTCAGGACCGTGCCCTGTGAGATGTCCGGATCGGCGGCGCCGGCCGCGCGCAGCCAATTCGCCCAGGTCTTGCGATCATCGAGATGCAGCAAAGGCAGCTTGAGAAGATCGGCGGGCTTGGTGATCCGCCGCGAACGCAGCAGCCGCGGGCTGCAGACCGCGTGCAGCCGCTCCGTGCTCAGATTGGTGACGGCAAGGCCGGGCCAGTTGCCATCGCCATGGCGAATCGCGAGGTCGACGTCCTCGCGCGCGAAGTCGACATGGTGCAGCGTCGCGGAGACCCGCAAGTCGATGCCGCGATGCGCCTCGGCGAAATGGCCGAGGCGGTGGACCAGCCATTTCGCCGCGAAATCCGGTGAGGTGCTGACCGTGAGGATTCCAGCGGCCTGCCGCTGGACCAGTCGCTCCGTCCCGATCGCCACGCGGTCGAATGCATCGCGCACGACCGCGAGATAGTCCCGACCTGACTCGGTGAGCCTGAGCCGTTGCCGTTCACGATTGAAAAGCTTCAACCCGAGCACCGCCTCGAGCGCCTTGACCTGATGGCTGACCGCGCCCTGGGTGACGCAGAGTTCCTCGGCGGCGCGCGTGAAACTCTCATGGCGCGCCGCGGCTTCGAACGCCTTGAGCCCGTTGAGCGGTGGGAGTCGACGCAGCATCAGCCCGCGTTCATGAGAAAACCTCGGTCAGGCTAGAGAAATGGTGCTTTGCCGGCAACGCTCACCTGCCCCTACTGATCCGCTCGCTCCGGCTCAGTTTCCCCGGACCGCAGAGGAGTGAGCGATGACCGACTCGATGATGGTGTCGCCTCCCGATCCCGCCGCTCCAAAGGCCGGCGCGGCAACGACGCGGGGCCGTGTGATGGCCTGGTTGCGCGCGCTTCGTCGACGTTCGTCGCATGAGCGCACCAAGGCGGCGCTGACCGAGATCGAAGCGGTTCACCTCAGCGAGTCCGGACAACGACTGCGCCGCGAAGCCATTCTCGAGAAGCGTCGGATTTACTGACCCGCTGGCGGTGGACGCAGTCGCGCGCGCTCCAGCCTCTGCGGCGGATTCCCTGATCTTGCCAGGAAATGCAGGGAATTCATTGAATTTGGGGGCTCTGGGTCGCGCTGCGCAGCTCGATAAAGCAGATATGGCGAGCTTTGTATGGCCTCGACGAAAATCGCCGTCGCCAATCAACAGGGAAATAGCAGGGGAACTGACCTGATCGATCCGGAGCGAATGTCGTCTGCACAGGCATTGGCCTCGATCGCTTGGCATAACGCGCGTCGGAGCTTCGGGCGTTCATCGTCTTTCAGTTTTTTGAGTAGGCACGAGCCTGTCGGCGCGGAACAGCGTCGCGCGACCAGGGCGTCGCCGTCGCAGAAGCCCGATCTAATGTCGTAGAGCGATGATCTCGAGTTCGAGAGATGCGCGACTGCACAGGCGAAATGAGATCAGGCAGCCCAGAGCGAAGAGAAATGCCGTCATGTGCGCGATGCTACGGCCGGGATGCCGAAATCCCCAGGCGTTCTGCCCTCTTCAAGATTTTGAGCAGTCACAGCTGATGAGCATGAAGGCGAGCTGACCGGAATCTGCAGCAGGCGACGGCGGCTCTCCTCGTCCGATGCTTGTTGAGCGATCCAGGCGAAAAGCCTGGGGGTGTCGGTAAGAAACGCAATCGTGTTGTAGACGGTCGTGCAGATATCGGCGACGCCTTCGGAGAGCGACAGCAGGAAGCGCGTCATGACGCGATCCGGCAATGCGCTGCCGTTTGTTTTGAGCTCGCCATGCTGCACCTCGATCAGGGTACGAAGCTGCTTCACGAGCCGCGCGCGCTCCGTTTCGTTCCCGAGCGTCGCGATCAACGCGCCGAGGTCACGGCTCGTCGTGCTCGCCGGCGCACCATTGTTGACCTGTGCCAGACTCGGTGCAGGCGCCAGAGCCGTGCCGAGAACGACCAGCAGACAGACATAGAGTCAGCGCAGCAAAAGCATTCGAAGAACCTATCGGGAAATTGGGCGACGGTGTGGCTGGCTGTCGCCAAGCGCATCAGCATCTCCTCCATACCGGGCGAGAATGGGGCACCATGGATGCCATCGTCGCCGAGTTAGGGCGCATTTTTCGGGGCATACCCGGTGGATGCAAGGCTTCGCCCATGGCTCCTCAGCTGTACCATCAGGTCCTCCGCGCTCAGTGTGCGCGCCGCGATGACGGGAAGGCCGGCGGCCTCCAATGCGCGCGCGCTCCAGGTGTTGCAGGTGTTGAGCAGATGGAACTCGCCCGTGGCCGGGTAGAAGCGACTGAATGGGTAAAGGCCCGGAGCGCTTGCCGAGGCGCGGGCGGTACCCTGGCGCGCGACCGATTCGTCGAGATACGCGACGAGCGCCACGAAGCCCGCGGTGGTGACTCGCAGCTCGATCACTTCGGCGCCTGGAAAGACGAGCCGCGGATGCGCCGGCAAGCCAGAGAGGTGGAGCACGGCCGGCGTCGGCTGCAGGATCGCGCGCAGCGCATCGCCCCAAGTCGGCCGCGGCGACGGGTAATACTCGGCATTGCCCCAGCCGAACTCGAAATACGCCGCGTCGGGAAAATCTGTGGTCTCGGGAACCGCGCCTGGCGCGAGGTCGGCGCGCGCCAGCACGATCCCAGTGTGCCAGCCATTGCTGGCGACCAGGATTGTGACGCCCGTCTCCAAGGTCGCGCTGTCAGCCGCCGCTGGGTGATCGCGCGGCGCGCTCGGTGTCGAGCTGCCGGCACAGGCCGCGAGAGCGGTGATCGTGAACGCCAGCAGCAGGCGCGGCAGTCCCCGGGCAAGGCGCCACATTTTTCCCTTCACTTGGCTATCGCGAGGTGCCGGGCTCCGACCCCGTGTTCTGGCGGAGGATCCGTGGCAGGTATCCCACGATGCCGTCCAGCGCTCCGAGCCGCCGCCGCAACCATCGGCGAGTGTCGTCCTGGCCCTCGCTGCGGTCGCGCGCCCAGCGCAGGATCGTGGCGACGAACAGATTGGTGAGCACGATCTCCTCGAGCTGGCGGCGCGGCGGCGGCGCGTGCAGCCCAGCGACCTCGCGCAGCAATTGGACCGTGCGCGACAGCCGCACGACCGTGCCTGCGACGAGATGCGGATGGCCGGGATAGAGCTTGCCGACGAGGATCTGGCACGCGACCGCGCGATGGGGCGCCAACTCGTCGAGCCAGCCGAAGATCGCGCGCGCGATGCGTTCTGTGGTTGCCAGCTCGGCGAGCGCGGGCGCCAGCGCCACCATGCGCCGCTCGGCGCGGTCGAGCTAGGCATCGGCGAGCGAGTCGGCGCTCGCAAACAATGCATGGATTTCCGCCAGTGCGACGCCTTCGCTTTCGGCGATACGCGCAAGGCGCAAGGCGTCCCAGCCGGTCTTATCCGCCTGCGCCAACGCCGCGGCGATCAGCCGATCGGCCAGATCGTGCGAACTTTCACTCTGCCTGCGCTTTGCCATAGCGGCGCTACAATAGCGCAGATCGATCGGCGCGGAATTCGCGGGCGGCTTCGGTGAGGAAATCCCAGGCATAGGCGGCGAAGGAGGGGCGCAGCTCCAGGCGGAAGACATCGGGGCCGCGGCGCCACAGCACGAGTTCGGCCTTGGCGAGTAGCGTGCGTGTGCACATGCCGATCGGAAACGCCGCGAGGTCAAGATCGAGCGGGCGGCCGGCGCCGAGCAGATCGACCGCTCAAGGGCCGCTGACGCTCAATCCGGTCTGGCGATGAGAAATATCGACGAGAGAATATGGCGTGCCGCCGAGCCTGACGGCGGTGCGCGCGCTGATCTCGGCCGCTTTGCCATCGCTGCCGAGCAGCAGCCATTCATCGGGGCCGAGCCACAGCGCGGCGCGTTCTCCGGACTCGGCGGCGCGGCAGGGTTCGTGCGGCAGCGTAACGCCGAATGCCGCACTCCTCACGAATGCCACGTCGGTGCCGCTGCGAAAGCTGAAGCGCGTCGCAACTGCACAAGGCTCGAGCATGAGCTTGGCGGGAAGCACGAACGGACCCTCTCTCGCGACAGCAGAGGAGTGGACGTCACCGTCGACAAGGTCCGCAGCGCGCTCGCCGATCTCGACCCCTTGTGGAACGAGCTGTTCCCGGCGGAGCAGTCGCGCATCGTCCGACTCCTCGTCGAGCGGG
>JANNTF010000747.1:0-1229 GCA_031403455.1 Alphaproteobacteria bacterium
GGCGTGCGCGCGCCGATGCGCAGCGTCTGGGCCTGGGCGATCGAAGCGATCGACATCGCCGCCGCAGCGATGAAGCACATCAATATGTGGCGAGTCATGGGCGTGATCCTCCGTGGAGCAGCGATCGAGATGTCACCGTCATGCGACGCGTGCCTCAGCCGCATGCGGCTTTGAAGTGGCGCAGCCAGTTGCCGCCGAGGACGGCGACGATCTGGTCCTTAGCATAGCCGCGATCCATCAGCCCCTGCGTGACATTGGGCAGCAGGCGGATGCTGTGGATCCCGACCGGATAGGTGTCGGTGAAGAAATCCTCGACCGTGCCGAAAATATCCGGCCGCAGCGTGCGCCATTTGGGTGGCTTGTGCTGGATCTTGCCCGCCTTCGACGCCTCGACGAAGCCCTCGACGAAGTCGAAGCCGAGACCGACATGCGCGAGCCCGATCAGCTTCTTGTAGTGGTCGCCGTGGTCCAGCAACCGCGCCAGCGTCTGATCCCTCGGCCAGACCGAGCGCGGCAAGCCGCACAGCCCCATCACGCCGCCCTTGGCCGCGATGGCGCGCGCGGTCTCATCGCGGGTGTTGCGATCATTGGGATTGACCGCATAGGCGTTCGAGTGCGTGCAGACCGGCCATTTCGCGAGCTCGGTCGCTTCGGCGCGCGTGCGATGCCCGCAATGCGAGAGATCGAGAATCAGATCGAGCTCATTGACCAGAGCGATCAGATCGCGACCGAGGAAGGAGATGCCGGCATCGCGCAGTTCGCCGCAGCCATCGGCGAAGAGATTGGCGCCGGTATAGGCGAGGCCGAAATAGCGAAAGCCGAGGCGATGGAGAACGCGCAGCCGCTCGATCTTGTCCTCGAGCATCGACGCGCCCTGCGTGCCGAGGATCACCGCGATCTTGCCCGCTGCATTGGCGGCGGCGATCTCCGTGCTGGTGGTCGCCTGCTGGAGATGGGTGCTCGCCGCGATCTTGTTGAGAAACACATCCGTGCGGCGCAGCGTCTCGTCCCAGCTTTCGGTTTCCGCGGCCACGGTCAGATTGAAGGCGTTGACGCCGCCCTCGGCGCAGCGCGCGGCGTAGGGTTCGTCGACCGTGTAACTCAGACTGAGGCAGTCGAAGACGAAGCTGTTCTTCGTCAGCGCGATCGCCTCGGCGCTCGCGGTGAGTTCATCGCGCCCCAGTGCCGTTCCCGTCGTCGTCATCACTTCCTCCGATTTGTCATGGGCC
>JANNTF010000748.1:0-1644 GCA_031403455.1 Alphaproteobacteria bacterium
GCCGATCTCCAGGCCTGCCATGCCGCCTTTCCATGGATCGTCACGTGGGACGACCACGAGGTCGAGAACGACTACGCTGGCGAGCGCTCGGAGACGCTGTGGCCGCGCGAGCGCTTCCTCGCGCGACGGGCCGCCGCCTACAAGGCGTTCTACGAACACATGCCGTTGCCGGTCGCGATGCGGCCGCGCGGGCCGGACATGCGGATCTACACGCATGTCGACTATGGAACGCTCGCGCGTTTTCATGTTCTCGACGATCGCCAGTATCGCTCGCCGCAAGTCTGTCCCCGCGCGCATCGCGGCGGCTCCACCCTGGTCGGCGAGTCCTGCACCGAGCGTCTCGATCCATCGCTGACACTGCTCGGCGATGCGCAGGAGCGCTGGCTCGAGCAGAGCTTCGCGGCATCGCCCGCCCGCTGGAACGTGATCGCACAACAGAGCCTGATGTCGCAGCTTCGTCGCAAGAACGCAGCCGACGCGCTGCAGGTCTGGACCGATTCCTGGGACGGCTATCCGCATGCGCGCCGCCGCCTGCTCGATGCGGCATCGCGTCACAAGCTGCGCAATCCACTCGTGATCGGCGGCGATGTGCACGCCTTCTACGTCAGCGACGTGAAGCGCGACTTCGATGATCCACGCAGCCCGGTCGTCGCCAGCGAGATCTGCGGTACATCCATCACGTCGCAGGGACCGGCTCACGCCAGGCTGACGCGACTCGCCGGCGACAACCCGCATCTCAAGCTCGCGGATGGCTCGGCGCGCGGCTATGTCTCGATGACTCTGGGTCGCGACGCGGCGCGCGCCAGGCTCCGCGTCGTCGACACTGTCAAGCAGAAGGGCGCCGCGATCAGCACGCTCGCGACAATCGTCGTCGAGGACGGGCGGCCCGGGCCGCAGCTCGCCGGCGCCTAGGAACTCGGATCGTCAAACGAAAACCGCCGGCGATTGCGCGCCGGCGGTTTGTCGTTGCAGCGAGACGGCGCGCAGATGCGCGTCGAAATCAGTAGCCTTCGCGCTCCATGCGCTTGCGGGCGACCTTGCGCATCCGACGAATGGCCTCGGCGCGCTCGCGCGCGCGACGCTCGGACGGCTTCTCGAAATGGCGGCGGAGTTTCATCTCGCGGAAGATGCCCTCGCGCTGCATTTTCTTTTTGAGCGCGCGGAGGGCTTGATCGACATTGTTGTCGCGAACGATAACTTGCACGGGGGTCCGGTCTCCATTCCCAGCTTGTTCGAAGTCACAATTCAGGACCGGCCCATCCCGATCCCACGAAAACGGCGCGCTCTATAACATGGGGTTCGGTCCGGGCCAAGCGCTCAAGCCTTCAATCCGCTCAGCGCTTTACCGGGAGGCGGGGCGCCCCATACTCTTCGGACATGGCCATTCTGAAGATTGCCCGCATGGGCCACCCTGTTTTGCGCCGCCGCGCGCAGGAGGTCGCCGACCCGAGCGCGCCCGGAATCGCAACCCTGGTCGACGACATGATCGAGACCATGCACGATGCCAATGGCGCCGGGCTGGCCGCCCCGCAGGTCCATGTTTCCCAACGGGTTGTAGTCTTTCACATCCCCGCCCACCGTGCGCAGTCGGACACCTTGCCGCGGCCTGAAGGCATCGTCGTGCTGGTCAACCCGGTGATCGAG
>JANNTF010000749.1:0-5318 GCA_031403455.1 Alphaproteobacteria bacterium
GTGATTTCTCCTTGAGAGTTGGATTGTTACTGAATGGAATCCAGGAACATTCCGATCGAGCCTTGTGCTCGCTTTCGTATCTGGAATCGCGATCGCGGCGCGATCTATTCCCAGAAACAGAAGATGGGGGCGCCTTCGCGAGATCGCCTGTCCCTCCTCATTCGAGGAGGGACGACGAGTACAGGCAAGCGTTTCGCGCGGGAGATAGATGTGTGCATGCCGTAGCTCGAGTCGAGGAGGGGCGACGAACGCGAGCTCAATAGGCGAGCGCGCAGCCGTCCTTGCGGGGATCGGAGCCGGCGATCAGCGTGCCGCGCTGCCAGTCGAGCTTGATCATCTGGCCGCCGCCCCACGGACCGGTCGCGCGGTTGACGGGATGGCCGCGCTTGCTGAGTTCCTTCGCCACGTCTTCCGGAATGCCTTCTTCGAGCCCGTAGGAATCGTCGACGAAGAACGCGCGCGGCATGTCGATCGCTTCTTGCGGGTCGCAGCCATGATCGATGAGGTTGCCGAGAACCCAGGCATGTCCGACGGGTTGGAAGTGACCGCCCATCACGCCGTAGGATGCGAGCACGCGGCCGTCGCGCTGCGCCATGCCCGGAATGATCGTATGCAGCGGCCGCTTGCCCGGCGCGACCATGTTGGGATGGCCCTCGACCAGGCTGAAGCCGCAGCCGCGATTCTGCAGGATGACGCCCGAGCGCGGCGCCGAGATGCCCGAGCCGAAGCCGGCGAAGAGCGAGTTGATGAACGAGCAGACATTGCGGTCCTTGTCGACCACGGTCAGGTAGATCGTGTCCTTGTGGAGCGCGCAATCATCGGCCCAGCCGCCGGCGCTCGCCTTCTGCAGCGAGATCCGGCTGCGCCACTTGGCGGCCTGACCCTTGTCGAGCAGGGCAGCGATCGGCACTTCGGCATGGTCGGGATCGGCCACGTAGCGATCGCGCAACCCGAAGGCGATCTTGGTCGCCTCCGCGTAGAGATGCAGGCGGTCGGCCGAGAGCGGCGCGTAGCGACTCATCTCGAAGCCTTCGAGCAGATTGAGCAGGATCAACGCCGTGATGCCGTGGCCGTTGGGCGGGATCTGGAAGCAGCGATGGCCGCGATACTCGGTCGAGATCGGGGCCACGTACTTGCCGGTATGGCTCGCGAGATCCTCGAGCTGATGCGTGCCGCCCAGCGCGCGCAGCGCGCCGACGATGTCCTCGGCGACCGCGCCTTCGTAGAACGCCTTGGCGCCGGATTTGGCGATGGCGCGCAACGTCGCCGCAAGTTCCGGCTGGCGATGGATCTCGCCGAGTTCGGGCGCGCGGCCGTGGGGCAGGAAGAGCCGCGTCGATGCCGCGTTGCCCGAGAGCTTGCCCACGGAGCTGCTCCAATCGTGCTGGATGCGCGGCGTCACGGCGAAGCCGTTTTGCGCGAAGCCGATGGCGGACGTGAGGTTGTCGCCGAGCGTCCTGCGGCCATGATCGTCGACGAGCCGTTGCCAGGCTTCGATCGCGCCGGGAATCGTCACCGCGTGCGGCGATGTCGCGGAAATTTCCGTCAGCCCCGCGGCCTTGAATGTCTCGAGCGACAAGCCGGCGGGCGCGCGTCCGGAGCCGTTGTAGCCGATGACGTCACCCTCGCCGCCCTTGCAGATCAGCGCGAAGACGTCGCCGCCGACACCCGTCGATGCCGGCTCGACCACCGCCAGCACCGCCGCCGCCGCAACCGCCGCGTCGACGGCGTTGCCGCCGGCGCGCAGCGTATCGATCGCCGCCAGCGTCGCGGAGGGATGCGATGTCGCCGCCGCGCCGTTCACGCCATGGACTGTGGACCGGCCGGCAAGATGAAAACTGCGCATCGGATCTCGACTCCCTTGAAGCGTCCGGCTGGACGCGTTCGTCACGAGGGTTTTGCCGGATTGCGCGTGGCGATGCCAGCCTCAGCGATCCCTGGCGAAACGATCAATTGAAGGGACCTCATGACGCACTTACGCTGAAGAGCAATCGCAGCAGGGCTGCCACGCGTCGAGGGACATGATGAGCTACGATTTGAAGATCCGCGGCGGCTTGATCGTCGACGGAACGGGCCAAGCTGCCTTCACGGGGGACATCGGCACAAGCGCCGGCCGGATCGTGGCGCTCGGCGATGCACCGGACGACGCGGCGCGGGTGATCGACGCCGATGGTCTCGTCGTGGCTCCCGGCTTCGTCGACATCCACACCCATTACGACGCGCAGGTGCTGTGGGATCCTGAAATGACGATCTCGCCCTGGCACGGCGTGACGACGGTCGTGGTCGGGTCCTGCGGGTTCGGCGTCGCGCCGACCCGGCCGGAGCATCGCAAGTTGATCTTGCGCATTCTCGAGCGTGTCGAGGCCATGAGTATGGCGGCGCTCGAGGCGGGGCTGGGGCCGGAATGGCCGTTCGAGAGTTTCCGCGAGTATCTCGACGTGATCGAGCGGCGCGGGACGGCGATCAATATCGGCGTGATGGCGGGCCACACGCCGGTGCGTCTGCACGTGATGGGCGAGGCGGCGGTCGAGCGTGCGGCCGATGACGCGGAGATCGCCAGCATGAAGGCGCTGGTGGTCGACGCGATGGCGGCCGGCGCGCTCGGCTTCGCCACCTCGGTATCGCCCATCCATGTCGGGTATGCCGGCAAACCGGTGCCGAGCCGTCTTGCCGACGAGGCCGAGCTGCGCGCGATGGCGCAGGCGTTGGCCCAGAGCGGGCGCGGCATCTTCCACTACAATGGCAGCCGCGAGCCGGCCTTCGCCGTGCATGAGCAACTGCATCGCGACTCCGGTCGCCCTGTGGTGTGGACGGCGTTGCTCTCGGGGCAGCTCGGGCCCGGCGGGCATCGCAAGTCGCTGCGCCGTGCCGCCGAGGATGCGGCCAATGGCTTGCCGATCGTGCCGCAGGTCGCATGCCGGCCGATCGTGAGCGAGTGGAACTTCGTCACGCCCGTCATCCTCGACACCTGGGCCTTGTTCGCGCCGGTGCGCGCGGCGACGAGCGAGGCGGCGTTGCGCCGGATCTATGCCGATGGCGAGTTCCGGCGCGCGTTTCGCGCCGAGGTCGAAGGCCGCGGTGGCCGCGACGACGCCTTCTCCGGCGGCAGACTGGAAGGCGAGTCGCGCCGCCAATCCTGGATGCTCACCGAGATCGCGTTCTACCCCGGTTATCCCGAGCTCGAGGGGCGTGGGCTCTATGAACTCGCCGCGGAGCGTGGCGTGCATGCGTGCGATCTCGCGCTCAGCATCGCGCTCGATTCAGGTCTCAAGGCACGCTTCCGCACGCCGATCGTCAATTTCGACGAAGCGGAAGTGGAGGAGCTGATCACGCATCCCAATGTCGTGCTCGGCCTCGGCGATGGCGGCGCGCATATGAGCCAGCTCTGCGACGCCTGCTACGCCACGCATCTGCTCGGCCATTGGGTGCGCGAGAAGCAGGCGATCTCGCTGGAGGCCGCGGTTCACATGATCACCGGCCGCACCGCCGCGCTGTTCGGGATCACGGATCGCGGCATGCTCGCCTTGGACAGGCCCGCGGACATCGTGATCTTCGATCGCGATCGCATCGCCGCTGGCCCGCTCGAGCGCGTGCATGATCTCCCGGCCGGCGCGGATCGGCTGATCTCGAAGCCGCAGGGCATTCACGCGGTGATCTGCAACGGCACGATCCTGCCGCCACCCGGCGCCGCGTGGCCGCAAGGCCAGGATCTGCCGGGACGGTTGCTGCGCTTCGGCCGCGCGGCGCGCTAGCTTCCCGCCGCCGCGACCGCTGCGCGATGCGCGTCGGCCATCGCGCCTAGGCTGGTGAAGCGGAAATCGATGCGCGGCGCGCCGGGCGGCGCCATCGTGGCGCCCCAGCCCTGGCGGTCGTGGCGGCGATCGATCCAGGCGGTGGCGAGTCCGGCAGCGTTGGCCGGCGCGTGGTCGTGGAACAGGCTCTGCGCGGTGTGCAGGATGTCGCGTTTCGGATGACCGAGGGAGGCGAGCTTCTCGATCAGATGCGCGAAGTTGCGCGGATCGGGCTTGTAGGAGCCGATGTCCTGCGCCGTGTAGATCGCGTCGAACTCCACGCCGAGGCGGGCGTTGCTGCGCGCGAAGCTCGCACGATCGACATTCGACAGGATCACGAGCTTGCAGTGACGCTTGAGATAGGCGAGCGCCTCGGCGGAATCGGGAAAGGCGGGCCAAGCGCCGACCGATTGTCCGAAGGCGTCGTGCTCGCTCTCCGATGCCGCGACCTTCCACTCGCGCGCGAGCCGGCGATGCACGGCGCTCAGCACGGCGGAATAGATCATCGTCGGCGTCTCGACTTGCTGCGCCGATTCATGCCGCGCGAAATTTTCCAGCGCCGCGTCGCGGGCGAGCGGCGTCGGCAGCCTGGCGAGCAGCGGCCGCAGCGCATCGAAGATGCCGCTCTCCCAGTCGATGAGCGTGCCGTAGCAGTCGAACGTCAGAACCTTGAAATCGGTGAGCTTCATGAATCCTCCACTGGAGAGCTGGTAGGGGTGCGGGGCGATGGCGACGGACATGGCGATGTGCCTCCCGTCAGCTTGTCGTTGGCGTCGGCGCTGTGGCGAAGCGTCGAATGTGGAACGGCTCGATCGGCGTGCTCGTGGCGCCGGTGTCGATCAGCTCAGCCATCACGTCGCCGACTCCCGGCCCGAGCTGAAAGCCGTGACCGCAGAATCCGAACGCGTAGAACAACCCGCTCACGCGCGCGCTCGGTCCCATGATCGGGATGTCGTCGGGCAGGTAGCTCTCGACACCGCTCCACACGCGGATCACACGCAACGCACCGAGCGCCGGCACGACGCGACGCAGCTGCTTGATCTGCGCCAGCGTGTTCTGCGGCTTCACGTACGCGCGCTTGATGTCCGTGAACGCCGGCCCGCGATTGCCGCCGCCGAAGATCACGTTGCCGCGCGGGATCTGGCGCAGATAGATGCCTTCCTCGACGATCGTCGACGACACGCCGATGACGGGCGTGATCGCGTAGGGTACCGGCTCGGTGACCGCCATCTGCGGCCCGCGTGCGACGAGCGGCACCGGCTCTCCGAAAGCGGCCGCCAGCGCGCCGCCCCAGGCGCCCGCGGTGATCAGCACGACAGGTGCGCGGTAGCTTTCGCCGGCCGCGGTGTCGACGACGAAATCGTCACCGGCCTTGACGATCGCGAGCACCTCGACGTTTTCGCGCACATCAGCGCCGTCGCGCCGTGCGGCATAGGCGAAGGCAGGTGCGGCGAGGCGCGGATTGGCGTGGCCATCCCGCGGCGAGAAGGAACCGGCCACGGCCTCCGGCCCGATCAGCGGAAAGCG
>JANNTF010000750.1:0-1313 GCA_031403455.1 Alphaproteobacteria bacterium
CCAGGGCTTCGTCTATCACCGCAACGATCTCGACGCGAAGCTCGGCGACGGGATCGCCGTCAGGCCGATGCCGATCGCGAGTTTCGTCGAACGCGACGGCGAGCCCTCCTGCTATCTCGGCACGAATTATGCGCTCAAGGCGGCGGAGTTCGGCGATACGGTCCTGACCGACCTGCAGCGCGAGGCGATCGACACGCTGCAGCGCATCGCGACCTCGCCCGAATTCTATCTCGACATGTCGATCGGCGAGGGCGACATCCAATTCCTCAACAACCGCGTGATCTTCCATGGCCGCACGGCCTATGAGGACCATGCCGAGTTCACACGCCGCCGCCACATGATGCGGCTCTGGCTGCGGATCGCGGAATGGCCTGCGATGCCCGCCAATCAGCGTCCGCATAGCGACGAGGATCACTTGATGTGGCTGCGTCAGCGGCGCCCCTTCATGGAGTTCCCCTCGCGCTTCTTCGCCGATCTGGCGCGCCGCCGCTCGGCATGAAGTCGGAGGCCGAACTCTATGCGCCCGTGAAGGCGTTCCTCGAGGCGCAGGGCTATATCGTCAAGGCGGAGATCAAAGGCTGCGACGTCGTCGGCGTGCGCGGCGACGAGCCGCCGGTCATCGTCGAACTGAAGCTCGGCTTCGGACTCGGCCTCGTGCATCAGGGCATCGATCGCCTTGCGCTGAGCGATGTGGTCTATCTCGCGGTCGCGACCTGGCCACGCCGGCTCGGCGAGACGCGCAAGCTCTGCCGGCGCCTCGGCCTGGGGCTGATGATCGTGGCGCGCAAGCGTGTCGAAGTGGTGCTCGATCCCGTGCCCTATGCGCCACGTCGGAACACGCGGCGAAAATCCTTGCTGCTCGGCGAGCATGCGAAGCGCATCGGCGATCCCAATCGCGGCGGCGTCACCCGCACGCCGATCATGACCGCCTATCGCCAGGCGGCGCTGCGCTGCGCCACGCTGCTCGAGGTCAATGGCGCGATGAAGATCGCCAAGCTGCGCAGCGACGGCGACGTGCCCAACGCCGCGCGCATCCTGCAAGACGATGTCTATGGCTGGTTCCAGCGCGTCGAGCGCGGCGTCTACACGCTGTCGCCCAAAGGGCTGGAAGCTCTCTCCCGCTTCGGGAGAATGGCGGCGGCGTGACGCGACACAGTCGTCCCTCCTCATTCGAGCTACGGGATGCACATATCTTCCGGGCTCACGCCAGCCGGTACTCGTCGCCCCTCCTCGACTCGAGCTACGGCATGCACACATCTATCTCCCGCGCGAAATGCCTGCCTGTGCTCGTCGTCCCTCCTCAAGTCGAGGAG
>JANNTF010000751.1:0-2586 GCA_031403455.1 Alphaproteobacteria bacterium
TGCGGCTGTCCGGCGAGCCAGCGCGCGAGCAGCAGCCCGCTTTCCTGATGACGCGGCATCCGCACCGGCAGTGTCCGGATGCCACGCAGCGCGAGGAAGCAATCCTCGCCGCCGAGGCGGTTGCCGAGCCGGCCGGCCGCCTCCTTGATGCGCCGAAAGATCGCTTCGTCGTTGGTGGCGGCGGTTCCGAAGATGATGTCCGAATGCCCGCTCAAATATTTCGTGCCGGACTGGATCGCAACGTCGACGCCGAGTTCGGTGGCGCGCATGAACATCGGTGACGCCCATGATCCGTCATGCGCCGTCGCCACGCCGCGCGCGCGGGCGGCGCGGGCGATCGCCGGCACGTCCTGAATCTCGAAGGTGAACGAGCCGGGCGATTCGAGATAGACGAGTTTCGTCTCTGGCCGGATCAGGGCGTCGATGCCGGCGCCGATCATCGGATCGTAATACTCGACTACGACGCCGAAGCGGGCGAGCACGGAGCCGCAGAAAGCGCGCACCGTGCCATAGACGTTGTCGGGCAGCAGGACATGCGCGCCCGCTTCCGTGAGTCCCAAGAACGTCGCGGCGATCGCCGCGGAGCCGGAGGACAGCACGACCGCGCGTTTCGCGCCCTCAAGCGCGGCGACAGTCTCCGCCAGCGCGAGCATCGTCGGTGTGCCGTAAAGACCGTAGCCGACGCCGTCGTAGAAGAGTTCGTGGCGTCGACGATACGCGTCCACACGATCGAACAGGATCGTCGAGGCGTGATAGACGGGCGGGTTCACCGCGCCGGCGTGCCGAGCCGGATCGCGGCCGGCATGCGTCGCGACCGTGTCCGGCCGCAACCCGTGCGGCGGGCGATCGGCGCTCAACGCCGGCTCTCCGGTGCGCAGCTCCGCGAGTTTTCGATCGCGTGACTGTAGCGCGACATGCCGAAACACAGAGTCCAGAAGACCAAGCCGACGACGACGTAACCCTCGGCCGCCAACCCGAGCCATTGCGGGTCGGCGGTGCCGGCCGCCACGACGTTGAGGAAGTCGAAGAGTCCGAGAACCATCACGAAGGTGGTGTTCTTGAGCAGCGCGATCGAGTTGTTGACGATCGCGGGGACGACGTTGCGCAGCGCCTGCGGCAGCACGACCAGAAGCGTCGTCCGCCAATAGCCGAAGCCGAGCGCACCGGCGGCTTCGGCTTGGCCGCGTGGCACGGCCTGCAACCCGCCGCGAACCACCTCGGCGAGATAGGCGCTCTCGAACAGGATGATCCCGATCACCGCGAGGCCGAGCGCATCGATCTGGGTGCCGACCGGCAGCGCGAGCGGCAGCATGATCCGGGCGATGAACAGGACCAGCACCAACGGCAGGCCTCGGCAGAGCTCGATGAACCCCGCGGCGACGATTCGCGGCAACGGCAGCGTCCCGACGCGCGCGAGGGCCAGCAGGATGCCGAGCGGGAACGAGCACACGATGCCCGCGGTGCCGAGGACGAGCGTCAGCATCAATCCGCCCCAGCGATCGGTCGCGATGACCGGCAGTCCAAGGAGCCCGCCGTGGATCAGCAGCAATGCGACTGGCGGGAATGCGACCAGCATCAGCAGCGCCGTGAGCCGTTTGCCGGGCACGCGCGGCACCATCAGCGCGGCGAGGCCGACGGCGAGCAGGATACCGGCCAGATCAACGCGCCATCTTTGATCGGCCGGGTAGAAGCCGTAGATGAACTGCCCCGCCCGGTTCGCGATGAATGCCCAGCAGGCGCCGTCTATGTTGCAGTCCTGCCGGCTCGCGCCCGACCACGTCGCATCGATCAATGCCCACGGCACGATCGAGCTGACGATCGCGGTGGCGAGTGCAGCTATGCCGAGCGTCAGGACGATATCGATCGGCCGCTCGAACAAATTGGCGCGCATCCAGGCGATCCGGCCCATCGAACTGGGCGGCGGCGGACGAGTCAGGGTGCTTGAAGTGATCATCGTTCGATGATGCGCGTCGCGCGCGCGAAGAATGCGCAGGCGGCGCTGATGAGGCCGCCGATCGCGAGGAACACGGCCATGGTCATGAGCACGATCTCCACCGCGCGTCCGGTCTGATTGACGGCGGTGCCGACGAATACGTTCACCAGATCGGGGAAGCCGATCACGATGGCGAGGGACGACGCCTTCAGGAGGTGGAGGTATTGGTTGCACAGCGGCGGGATCAGCACCCGCAGCGCCTGCGGAATCACCACGAGGCGGAGCGTCGGTCCGCGCGTCAGCCCGAGCGCGATCGCCGCCTCGCGCTGGCCGCGTCCGACCGCCTCGATGCTGCAGCGGACCAGCTCGGCGATGAACGAGGCGTTGTAGATCGCGAGCGCCGCGACCAGGGCGGCGAGTTCGGGCACCAGCGCACCGCCGCCGACGAAGTTGAATCCTTGCAGATGCGGAATCTCGAGCATGATCGCGCCGTCGGCGATCCGCGGCCACGGCAGGTAGATGCCGCGGTTGCTGACGAACACGACGTTGAACAGCGAATAGGCGCCGCGCGGCGGCGGCAGCGCGCGCAGCACGAGGTTGTACCAGACGAGGACATGCAAGAGCAGCGGCAGGTTGCGTACCGCCTCGATATA
>JANNTF010000752.1:0-3448 GCA_031403455.1 Alphaproteobacteria bacterium
GATCCAGCCCGAGCCGGTGAACGCCCACGAGTCCCTCGCGAAGGCGCCCGACGCCAAACCAGGCGATCCGAAGCTGGAATGGTGGCCGGTCTGGGCCGGCATCGCCCGGTCCGGCGACCTCGGCTTCACCACCGGCCCCTACAGCTTTGCCTCGACCGAACGCCTGCCCGGCAACCTGAACCTCTCCTTCGCGTATGTGGAAGGCGAGGGGTTGATGATGGGAATCAAGGATCTGGCCGTGTCTTCGGGGTCGGCATGCACGTCCGCCTCGCTGGAACCCAGCTATGTCCTGCGCGCGTTGGGTGTCGAGGAGGAACTGGCGCATACGAGCCTGCGCATCGGCTTTGGACGGTTCACGACCGAAGCCGAGGTCGATTACGCGGCCGATCGCATCATCGCCGCGGTGCAAAAGCTGCGCGAAATGAGCCCGCTCTGGGAAATGGCCCAGGCCGGGGTCGACATCAAATCGATCCAATGGGCCGCGCATTGACGCCGCGTGATTGCCAGCTCGGAAATCGACTTCAAACCTGAAACCCGACCGCTTATACCGATCATTCAACAGGAGTAGCTGGACATGGCCTACAGCGAGAAACTCGTCGATCACTTCGAGAACCCGCGCAACGTCGGTTCCTTCGACAAGGACGATGCGGCGGTCGGAACGGGCCTGGTCGGGGCGCCGGCCTGTGGCGATGTCATGAAGCTGCAGATCAAGGTGAGCGCGGACGGCATCATCGAGGACGCGAAGTTCAAGACTTTCGGGTGTGGGTCCGCGATCGCGTCGAGTTCGCTGGTCACCGAATGGGTCAAGGGCAAGACGCTCGATGAAGCTTCGACGATCAAGAATACCCAGATCGCACAGCACCTCGTCCTGCCGCCCGTGAAGATCCATTGTTCGGTCCTGGCCGAGGATGCGATCAAGGCGGCGATCGACGATTACCGCCGCAAGCGTGTCACGCCTGCCGCGAAGATCGCCAACGGCTGAGCACCACGAAAGACATCCGGTTATGACCTTGGCGACAACGATCCCCGAGACGGCTCCTCCCGAAACGGCTGCACCCGGGACCGTGACACGCAAGCCGCGCGCGCCGCGGCCGCCCCCGGTGGTGGTCACCGCGGCTGCCGTGGAGCGCGTGCGCGCGCTGCTCGCCAAACGTGGCAAGCCGTCGTTCGGGGTGCGCGTAGGGGTGCGCACGCGCGGCTGCTCGGGCCTCAGCTACACCCTCGAATACGCCGACGCCGTCGAGGCGGGCGACGAGATGATCCGACCCACCGAGGACATCACGATCCTCATCGCGCCGAAGGCGGCGATGTTCCTGTTCGGGACGGAGATGGATTTCGTCGAAGAGAATCTCAAATCCGGCTTCACATTCCGCAATCCCAACGAGAAGGGTCGCTGTGGCTGCGGCGAGTCCTTCCACGTCTGAATCGGCGATCGCAGATCGTCATTTGCGGCCGGCCGCCGGAGCGTGCCGGCCGCGTCGCTTTTCGAGCTCCGAGACCGATCCTTGACCAACGCAGAGCACATGACAGCGCCGATTTCGCCAGCGACCGCCGCGCCGCGCGTATGCTGGTCGTGCAATGGTCCCGTCGATGCCGATGCGCTGTTCTGCGGCACGTGCCGTGTCGTGCAGCCGCCGCGTCCGATCGATCATTTCGCCCGCCTCGGCTTGGCGCCGCATTTCATGCTCGATCGCGCGGAGCTCGATCGGCGGTATTTCACGCGCCAGCGTCAGGTGCATCCCGATCGCTTCGCCAACCGCACGGCGCGCGAGCGCGCGATCTCGCAGAACCAGGCTGTCACGCTGAACGAGGCCTATGACGTGCTGAGGTCGCCGTTGACGCGCGCGGAGTATCTGCTGCGCCTGGCTGGTGCGCCGGTCGATGCCGCGCAGACGCTCCATGATCCCGAACTCCTCGTCGAACAGATGGCGCGCCGCGAGAGCCTCGATGAGGCCCGCGACGTGGCCGGCGTGGAGACCTGCATCGGCGCCGCCGTGGCCGATGCAATGACGGCGGAGTCCGATATCGCCGCGGCGTTCGAGGCACGTGATCAGGTAGCCGCCCGACGTTCAACGCTGCGCTTGCGCTACCTGCAACGCCTCGTCGATGAAGCGCGCGCGCGTCACGCGCGGATCCTGACGCAAGGCTGACTCGCATCATGCTGCTGGACATCCACGAGCCAGGCGAGACGCCGCTGCCGCATGAGGATGAGCGTGGGCTCGCTGTCGGCATCGATCTGGGAACCACGAACTCGGTGGTCGCGATTGCGCGTGCAACGGGTGTCGAAGTCCTGCGCGACGCGCGTGGCCGCACGATGCTGCCGTCCGTCGTGGCCTATGGCGACCAGATTTTGGTCGGGGATGATGCGCGCGCTCTGCTCCTGGACCAGCCCGACCGCGTGGTGAGCTCGATCAAGCGCCTGATGGGCCGCGGCGCCGAAGACCTCAAGGCGCTCGCCGGCGTTTTGCCCTACGAGTTCGGTCCGCCGGCCGAAGGCGGCATGGCGCGGCTCGCGATCTCCGGGCGGTTGTTGACGCCCGTGGAGATCTCCGCCGATATCCTGCGCGCGTTGAAGATTCGTGCCGAAGCCGCTTGCGGGCGCAGCGTCGAGCGCGCCGTGATCACCGTGCCGGCCTATTTCGACGACGCCGCGCGTACCGCGACGCGCGACGCGGCGCGTCTCGCGGGCCTCGATGTCCTGCGCCTGGTCAACGAACCGACCGCGGCCGCGCTCGCCTATGGCTTGGACAAGGACGTCGAAGGGCTCTACGCGGTCTATGATTTTGGCGGCGGAACTTTCGATTTTTCACTGCTGCGGTTGCAGAAGGGCGTCTTTCAGGTTCTTGCGACCGGCGGCGACGCGGCGCTTGGTGGCGACGACATCGATCATGCGATCGCGGAACTGTTCCTCGCCGAACGCCGGTCGTCGGGCGGTCATCGCGCCGTCGACGCCCGTCTCGTCAAGGCGGCGCTCGCCGCCGCGCGCCTCGCCAAGGAATGCGTGTCGATGCAGGAGAGCTGGCACGGCGTGCTTGATCCCGATGGAACGCCGTCGCGCCATCACCTCACGCGGGTGGCTCTGGAGGCGGCGGTCGAGCACATGATCGAGCGCACGATCCGGATCTCGCGCCAGGTGCTGGCCGATGCCGAGATCACGCCGGCAGAGCTCGGCGGTTGCGTATTGGTCGGCGGCTCGACACGCATTCCGCTGGTCCGTCGACGCCTGAAGGAGTTTCTCGGCAAGCCGGCACTCGACGACATCGATCCGGACGAGGTCGTCGCCGTGGGCGCGGCGCTCCAGGCGGAGGCGTTGACGTCCGGCTCGGACACGCTGCTCCTCGACGTCATCCCGTTGTCGCTCGGCCTCGAGACCATGGGCGGAATCGTCGAGAAGCTGATCGATCGCAACACGCCCATCCCCGTGGGACAGGCGCAGGAGTTCACGACC
>JANNTF010000753.1:0-10038 GCA_031403455.1 Alphaproteobacteria bacterium
ATCTGACGATCCGCACCGCGCTGCTGGAGTCGCGCTTCGTGTGGGGCGACGATGCGCTCTACACCACGTTCAAGCAGCAATTCGCCAACGATGTCGCCGCGAGCAGCGCGCACGCCTTCATCCAGGCCAAGCTCGCCGAGCGCAACGATCGCCACAAGCGGATGGGCGATTCGCGCTACGTGGTCGAGCCGAACATCAAGGAAGGCAAAGGCGGTCTGCGCGACCTGCACACGCTGTTCTGGATCGCCAAATACGTCCATCGCGTCAGCAGGCCCGAGGAGCTGGTCGACAAGGGCGTGTTCACGGCGAGGGAGGCGGCGACCTTCGCCAAGGCGCAGGAATTCCTGTGGACGCTGCGGTGCTGGCTGCACTACCTCGCGGGCCGCGCGGAGGATCGCCTGACCTTCGATCTCCAGCCCGAGATCGGGCGGCGCATGGGCTATACCGATCATCGCGGCTCGCGCGGCGTCGAGCGCTTCATGAAGCACTATTTCCTCACCGCGAAGGATGTCGGCGATCTCACGCGCATCTTCTGCGCCGCGCTCGAACTCGATGCCGAGCGCAAGCCGCGACTGAGCTGGCGGCGCCTGATCGACCGGCCGAAATCGCTGGGCGGCTTCCTGCTCGAGAACGACCGGCTGAACGTCGCGCGCAACGACGCCTTCGACAAGGATCGCCTCAATTTCCTGCGCATCTTCCACGCGGCGCAGGAGCATGATCTCGAGGTCCATCCCGATGCGCTGCGCCTGATCCGCCAGAATCTCCGGCTGATCGATTCTCAGGTACGCGAGAATCCCGAAGCGAACGCGCTGTTCATGGAGATGCTGACCGCGCGCGACGGCGCGGAGCGGACTCTGCGGATGCTGAACGAGGCCGGCGTGTTCGGCCGCTTCGTGCCTGATTTCGGCCGCGTCGTCGCCCAGACGCAGCACGACATGTATCACGTGTACACCGTCGACGAGCACACGATCTTCGCGATCGGCATCCTGCATCGCATCGAGAATGGCGAGCTCAAGGACGATCATCCGCTGTCGAGCGACATCATCCACAAGGTCCAGTCGCGCCGCGCGCTCTACTTCGCGCTTCTGCTCCACGACATCGCCAAGGGCCGCGGCGGCGATCATTCGGAGATCGGCGCCGCGATCGCACTCAAGCTCGGCCCGCGGGTCGGACTGAGCGAGGAAGAGACTGAAACCGTTTCGTGGCTCGTGCGTTATCACCTCGCCATGTCGAGCACGGCGTTCAAACGCGACATCCAGGACCCGAAGACCATCCACGATTTCTGCGCGCTCGTGCAGAGCCCCGAGCGGCTGCGCCTGCTGACATGCCTCACGGTCGCCGACATCCGCGCCGTCGGGCCCAATGTCTGGAACAACTGGAAGGCGACGCTGATCCGCGACCTCTATCACCGCGCGGAGGAGGAGATGGCCGGAATCAGCGCCGCGACCTCGACCCGCGCGCGCATCGAGGCGGCGCAGGCGAAATTGCGCGCCGCGCTGCCGGACTGGTCCGACAGCGATTTCGCCGAACATGTCGCGCGCGGCTATCCCGCCTATTGGCTGGCGCTCGAGACCGAGGCCCAGGCCCGCCATGCCCGGCTGATGCGCGAGGCTGAGCGCACCCATGCGCCGCTCTCGCTCGACACCCGCATCGACCGCGGCCGCGGCATCACCGAGATCACGATCTATTGCGAGGATCATCCCGGCCTGTTCAGCCGCATCGCCGGCGCGATGGCGCTGGCCGGCGCGACGATCGTCGGCGCGCAGATCTTCACCATGGCCAACGGCATGGCGCTCGACAGCTTCACGATCCAGGAAGCGCCGATGATCGAAGGCCAGGTCCCCGCGCCCTATGCCGAGCCGTCCCGCCTCGCGCGGCTCTCGACCCTGATCGAGCAATCCCTGTCGGGACGCATCAAGCTGCGCGAGCAGCTCGCCAAGCGCCGCCAGCAGCAGGGGCGCACGCGCATCTTCACGGTGCCGCCGCGCGTGTTCATCGACAATGCCGCCTCGGGCATGCACACGGTGATCGAGGTCAACGGGCGCGATCGGCCGGGGCTGCTCTACGACATCACGCGGGCGATCACCGAACTCGGCCTGCAGATCTCGACGGCCAAGATCATGACGTGGGGCGAACGGGTCGTGGACGTGTTCTACGTCAAGGACGTGTTCGGCCATAAGATCGACGGCGAACCCAAGCTCAAGCGCATCCGCGAGCGCATGCTCGCCGCCGTGGTCGATCCGGAAGCCGCGACCGCCGAACCGCTGCGCGCCGTGCGACCCAGCGCCAGCGCGGCGGAATAGAGGTCGGCCATGCGTCGCGCGGCGCCACTCCTGATCGTCATCGCCTTGCTCGGTACGGCCGCGCCGGCGACGGCGCAGATCGGGACGCTCTATTCCGAGGACGGGTACGACATCGACCGCATCCTGCAGCGCTCACGCGAACTCGATGCGACGTCGCGGCGCGTCGTGCCCGACGATCGCAACTACGAATCCTGGAACCGAAAGCAGCAAGGCGCGCGCAGCCGTGACCTCGAGCGCGCCCGCAGCCGCGAGTCGACTGCGCGCCACGACTACGATCGCGCGCGTGCCGCGGAGCGGCTGCAATCGATGCGCTCGGCCGGGCCGCCACGCTCCGCCGGCGATGCGCTGCGCGACCACGACACGCTCAATCGCCTCAAGCTCGAATCCGAGCGCGCACGGCGCGACGCCGACGACGCGATCCCGCTGCTCTGGCGCGATCGCCGCTGAGCTAACGCACGAGCGCGAAACGCGCGACGAAGCCGCCGATGATCGGCAGGCGGCGCGCGATGGCGAGCGCCGCGTCGCGCTCGAACCACAGCAGCGCCCAGCCGGCCACCCAGGTCGCGCAGGCTTCCTTGAACAGCCGCGCGCCATCCTCGTAGGGATCGATGCCGAGCGGCGACGCGACATGAAAGAAGATCGCGCCGGACATCAGCGCGATCGTCGCCGCCGCGCCGACGGCGCGCAGCCGCGGAATCAGGCACAGGGTGGCCGCGATCAGCTCGCAGGACCCGACGCCGATGCGCATCGCCTTCTCGTGCCCCTTCAGGCCGAGCCAGTCCGTGATCACCGTGAACAGCCAGACACTGCCGTCATGGCCCGTGAATTTGTATTGCAGATACCAGGTGAAGACATACGTGATCCAAATGGCGAGAAGCCAAGGCGCGGCGCGGCGCAAGAACATCGTCATGAGAAACCTCCTCCGATACATGCATGCTGTGCCGCAGCGATCAGCGCGTCACCTCACGGGCGCGTGTGACGCGCTCAACTTCGTGTGAGATCGCGCGTCCTCACGTGGGCGACAGCGCATCGAGCCGCGCCTGCGCGTCGATCGGCGCGTGACGGCGATCATCGACCAGTTTGCCGTCGCGAAAGCCGAGCACGCGTCCCGCGAAGGACGCGATCTCCGAATCATGCGTGACGACGATGATCGTCATGCCATCGCCGTTGAGGCGTTGGAACAGCGCCATGATCTCGAGGCCGGTCCGGCTGTCGAGCGCGCCGGTCGGCTCGTCGGCGAGGATCGCAGCGGGATGATTGACGAGCGCGCGCGCGATCGCCACGCGCTGCTGCTGGCCGCCGGAGAGCTCGACCGGCGTGTGGTCCATGCGCGCGCCCAGGCCGAGCGAGTCGAGCATCTTTGCCGCGCGCGCGCGTCGATCCCGGCGCGACACGTCGGCGTAGACCAGCGGCAGGGCGACGTTGTCGACCGCGCTCGATCGCGCCAGCAGGTTGAAGGACTGGAACACGAAGCCGAGCTTGCGGCTGCGCATCGCCGCGCGCTGATCGTGATCGAGAGCGGCGACGTCCTCGCCGTCGAGCCGGTAACTCCCGCGCGTCGGCTGGTCGAGCAGCCCCAGGAGATTCATGAAAGTCGATTTGCCCGACCCCGATGGACCCATCACGGCGACGAACTCGCCGCGGGCGATCGTCGTGCTCACCCCGTCCAGCGCACGCACCTGCGCACCGCCCATCGCATAGAAACGCGCGAGATCCTCGACC
Source organism: Alphaproteobacteria bacterium (assembly GCA_031403455.1). Taxonomy (GTDB): domain Bacteria; phylum Pseudomonadota; class Alphaproteobacteria; order CACIAM-22H2; family CACIAM-22H2; genus CAIOSQ01. The sequence goes on from JANNTF010000753.1 coordinate 4,026, forward strand.
TCGACGATCGGAGTGGTCATGGCGACGATCCTGCTCGGCGAATGCGTGCTTGTGCAACAGGGTTGCGCTGCGCAGGAAGCGCTTGCCTTGACACGCGGCATGCGGCGGGGTGACAGGCATCGAGTGCAAATCAGATCCAGGGGGACGTGATGGGTATCGAATTCAAAGGCAAGCGCGTGATCGTCGCCGGCGGCAGCCGCGGCATCGGCCGATCGATCGCGCTCGGCTTCGCGGCCGCGGGCGCGGATGTGTCGATCTGCGCGCGCGGCGCCGAGACGCTGGAGAAGACGCGGGGCGAGATCGCCGCGCATGGCGGCCGCGCGCATGCCGCGCGGTGCAATCTCGGCGATGGCCCCGCCGTGACGCGCTATGTCACCGACGCGGTGGCGGCGCTCGGCGGCCTCGACGTGCTGATCAACAACGCGTCGGGCTTCGGCATGGGCGATGACGAGGCCGGCTGGGGCGCGGGTCTCGCGGTCGACGTGATGGCGAGCGTGCGCGCCTCGCACGCGGCGGTGCCGTTCCTCGAGAAGACGGCAGGCAGCTCGATCATCCACATCTCGTCGATCTCCGGCCTGCGACCGTCCATACGCACGCCGGCCTACGGCGCGGTGAAAGCGATGCTCATCCACTACACCACGAGCCAGGCGGCGGCGCTCGGCCGCAAGGGCATCCGCGTCAATTGCATCGCGCCGGGTTCGATCGAGTTCCCCGGCGGCACCTGGGAGAAGCGCCGCCTCGACGGCGACGAGCTCTACACGCGCATCCTCAAGAGCATCCCCTTCGGCCGCCTCGGCACGCCCGAGGAAATCGCCGAGGTCGCGCTCTTCCTCGCCTCGCCCGGCGCGCGCTGGGTCACCGGCCAGACGATCGCCGTCGATGGCGGCCAGATACTCGGCGGATGAGGCTTGATATGGGCAGACAGTATCGACAATATTGCTGCCCATATGAAGACCACGCTTGAGATCTCGGACCCTTTGCTCAAGGCGGCCAAATCGGCGGCGCGGCGCCAGGGTACGACAGTGCGCGCCCTGGTGGAGCGCGGCCTTCGGCTCGCGCTCGACGAGCAGAAGAGCCGTGCTGCGTTCACGCTGCGTGACGCAAGTTTCGAGGGTCAGGGGCTGCAACCGGAATCGGCGGCCGCCTCCTTCACCGAGTTGCGAGCAGCGAGCTACGGTGATCGCGGCGGATGATCGCCGTCGATACGAATATTCTCGTCTACGCCCATCGCAGAGATGCGCCCTTTCATGAGGCAGCGTCTCGGATTTTACGCGAACTCGCCGAAGACGGCGCGGCCTGGGCATTGCCTTGGCCATGTCTGCATGAGTTCCTGTCGATCGTAACGCATCCGCGCATCTTCAAACCGCCGACGCCGCTCGACCAGGCTTGGACGCAGATCGAGGCCTGGCTCGCATCGCCTAGCCTCGTGCTGCTGAGTGAGGCCCCCGGCTATCAGGCAATCCTCGGCGATCTCCTCCTGCGCGCTCAGGTCACAGGCCCGAGGGTCCATGACGCTCGGATCGCGGCTCTATGTGTGCATCACCGCATACGTGAACTCTGGACGGCAGATCGTGACTTCGGTCGCTTTGCGGGCCTCACCGTGCGCAACCCGCTCGTGGCGACATGAGTCTGCTGCGCGGGATCGCGACGGTCGGCGGGTACACGATGCTGAGCCGGGTGCTCGGCTTCTTGCGCGATGTGCTCACGGCGGCCTATCTCGGCGCCGGGCCGATCGCCGATGCGTTCTTCATCGCGTTCAAGTTTCCGAATTTCTTTCGCCGGCTGTTCGCCGAGGGCGCGTTCAACGCGGCGTTCGTGCCGCTCTTCGCGGGCATGGTCGCGCGGGATGGCCGCGTCGTCGCGCGCGATTTCGCCGAGGATGCGATGGCGGTGCTGATCGCGGTGCTGCTCGCGCTAACGCTGGCGATCGAGTTCGCGATGCCGCAATTCGTCGCGCTGGTCGCGCCCGGCTTCCGCGACGAGCCGGAGAAGCTCGCGCTGGCGATCGAGTTCTCGCGGATCACCTTCCCCTATCTGCTGTTCATCTCGCTGGTCAGCCTGCAAGGCGGCGTGCTCAACAGCCTCGATCGCTTCGCCGCCGTCGCGGTGACGCCCGTCCTGCTCAATCTCTCCATGATCGGCGCCTTGCTCGTGCTCACGCCGCGACTCGGTTCGGCGGGACTCGCGCTGAGCTGGGGCGTCGCCCTCGCCGGGGTGACGCAGTTCCTCTGGCTGGCCTTCGCTTGCGGGCACGAGGGCATGAGCCTGCGCCTGCCCGTCCCGCGCGTCACGCCGGAGGTCAAGCGGCTGCTCACGCTGATGCTGCCGGCGGCCTTGGGCAGCGGCGTGGTGCAGGTGAATCTGCTGATCGACATCGTGATCGCCTCGCTGCTGCCGACCGGCGCGGTGAGCTTCCTCTACTACGCCGATCGCCTCTACGAGCTGCCGCTCGCGGTGATCGGCATCGCGATCGGCACCGCGATCCTGCCGCTGCTCTCGCGCCAGATCCGGCTGGGCGAGAACGCGGCCGCGGCGACCACACAGAACCGCGCGCTCGAGGCGGCAATGATCCTGACCCTGCCGGCGACGGTCGCGCTGATCGTGCTCGCGCAGCCGATCATCGCGACCTTGTTCGAGCGCGGCGCCTTCGACGCGAGCGCGACGCGCGAGACCGGCCGCGCGCTGATCGCCTATGCGCTGGGCCTGCCCGCCTATGTGCTGATCAAGCTGCTGGCGCCCTGCTACTACGCGCGCCAGGACACGCGCACGCCGGTCAAGATCGCCGTGCTCTGCGTCGCGGTGAACACGATCGCGGCGCTGGCGCTGATGCAAATGCTGGCGCATGTCGGCATCGCGCTGGCGACCGCACTCGCGGCATGGCTGAACGCAGGCCTGCTCGCGCACGGCCTGGTGCGGCGCGGACACTGGACGATCGACCGACGGCCGCTCCTGCGCAGCGCGCGCGCCCTCGGCGCCAGCCTCGTGATGGGCGCGGCCCTGCTCGCTTTACTCGCCCCGCTCGCTGCAACGCTCGCGGCGCACGGGCCGCTGCGCTGGGCGGCGCTGGGCGGGTTGGTTACGCTGGGGCTCGCGGTCTACGCAGGCGCCGCCATCCTGCTCGGCGCCTTCTACCCGCGCGAGTTCCTGCGCATGATCCGGCGGCCCGGGAGCTGACCGGAACCGACACGACTGGGGGATCGCAATGGACGAGTTGAAGACCTATGCCGAGGGCACGGCGTTCACCGGCACGATCGGCCGCACGGCGGGCGAGTCGGTCGCCGCCTGGCCGCTGCCCAAGCAGGCGCGGCGCGGCGCGGCGAATGTCGTCGTCATCCTGCTCGACGATGTCGGCTTCGCGCAGATCGGCTGCTTCGGTTCGGACATCCGCACGCCGGTCTTCGATCGCCTCGCCGCCGGCGGGCTGCGCTATCGCGATTTCCACACCACGGCGATCTGCTCGCCGACGCGCGCCTGCCTGCTCACCGGGCGCAACCATCACTCCAACGGCGTCGGCATCATCCAGGAAATGGCGACCGGCTTCCCCGGCTATAACGGGATGATCCCGAGGGAGAACGGCTTCCTCTCGGAGATGCTGCTCGCCGAGGGTTACGCGACTTTCGCGATCGGCAAATGGCACCTGACATTGGCCGGCGAATACGCGTCGGGCGCATCCAAGGCGCGCTGGCCGCTGTCGCGCGGCTTCGAGCGCTATTACGGCTTCATCGGCGGCAAGACCAATCAATGGGCGCCGACCCTCGTGCACGACAACCACTACATCGATCCGCCGCGCAGCTGGGAGGACGGCTATCACCTCAACGCCGATCTCGCCGATCGCGCGATCGAGTACGTGACCGATCTGCGCACCGTCGCGCCGGACAAGCCGTTCTTCCTCTATTACTGCCTGGGTGCCGGCCATGCGCCGCATCACGTCGAGCCCGATTGGATCGCGCGCTATCGCGGCAGATTCGATATCGGCTGGGACCGTTGGCGCGAGCAGGTCTTCGCGCGTCAGGTCGCGTCGGGGATCGTGCCGCCGGGCACGCAGCTTTCGCCACGACCGGAATTCGTGCCCGCCTGGGACTCGCTCTCGGCCGACGCCAAGCGCCTCTATGCGCGCCAGCATGAGGTCTATGCCGCCTTCCTCGAGCAGACCGATCATCACATCGGCCGCGTGATCGACCATCTCGCTCGGTTGGGCGAGCTCGACAACACGCTGGTCATGGTCGCCTCGGACAACGGCGCGAGTTCCGAGGGCGGCGTCCATGGCTCCTTCAACGAGTGCCAATTTCCCAACCGCGTCGAGTCGAGCGTCGAGCAGAATCTCGCGCGGCTTGATGAGTGGGGCAGCGCCAAATCCTTTCCGAACTACGCCTGGGGCTGGGCCTGGGCCGGCAACACGCCGCTGCGGCGCTGGAAGCGTTATCTCCATCAGGGCGGCATGAGCGATCCGCTGATCGTGCATTGGCCCAAGGGGATCAAGGCGCGCGGCGAGGTGCGCGGGCAATACGTGCATGTCGTGGATGTGACGCCGACGATCCTGGAAGCCCTGGGGCTGGAGGCGCCTGTCATGCTCAACGGCGTGGCGCAGCGCCCGCTCGAGGGTGTCAGCTTCGCGCCGAGTCTCAACGCGGGCGCGGCGCCGACGCGCAAGATTGTCCAGTACTACGAGATGATCGGCTCGCGCGCGATCTGGGCCGAGGGCTGGAAGGCCGTAGTCGAGCAGCCGCAAGGCGGGCCGCTCACCGAGGAGATCCTCGCGCAGCAACGCTGGGAGCTTTATCACGTCGCCGAGGATTTCTCGGAATGCACAAACCTCGCCGAGACGCATCCGGAGAAGCTCAAGGAACTGATCGAGCGCTGGTGGGTGGAGGCCGGCAAGTACAACGTGCTGCCGCTGGACTCGCGCATGCAGCTGCGCATGGGCGAGCGCAAGCCGAGCACACTGGGGCCGCGCACGCGCTATGTCTATTATCCCGGCGCCGCGCCGCAATTCGAGTACACCGCGGTCAATCTCAAGAATCGCTCGCATCGCATTTCAGCCGAGGTGGAGATTCCAGAAGGCGGCGCCGAGGGTGTGCTGCTCTGCCATGGCAGCTGGTTCGCGGGCTATTCCTTCTATGTGAAGGATCGACGCCTCCACTACGTCCATAATCATCTCGGCCTCGCAGAGTACCGCATCTCGTCGAGCGGGAATGTTCCCGCCGGCAAGCACGTTCTCGCCTTCCATTTCACGAGGACGGGCGAGCATCGCGGCCACGGCACGCTCCTCCTCGACGGCCGCAAGATCGGCGACGGCGAGATCCCGCACACCGTCCCCGCCGTGATCGAGACCTCCGGCGAAGGCCTGTGCTGCGGCTACGACAGCGGCCTGCCCGTCACCCCGGACTACCGCGCGCCGTTCCGCTTCACCGGCCAGATCGCGCAGGTCGTGGTGGAGGTCGCGGACGGCACGGGGCCGGACGCCGAAGCGCAGCTGCGCACGGCGATGACGGATCAGTGAGGAAGTGCCGGATCGCCGACTCACCACCCCGCGCGGCTTCGCCGCGCTGCCCCTCCTCAAGTCGAGGAGGGGCGACGAGAGAGGGAAATTCGATCGGAAATTCGATCCAGCGTCGAATTTGCTCCCGAATGGAAATTCGATCCAGCGTCGAATTTGCTCCTGACCCCCCGACATCCTGTGATGGCCGAACACCCGTCCGACTCTCGCCGCACCGCCGCCCCGATCGATGTGATCATGATGGGAGCCACGGGCGCAGTTGGCGGGCATGCGTTGCGCGCGTTGCAAGCCATGTCGCGCGTGCGGCGCGTGACCGTTTTGACGCGTCGATTACTGCCGCAGCCAGTGGGGCGCGCCACCACGCAGCATCAGGTCGATGTGCTCGATCCGACCAGCTACGCCCACCACATCGCGGGCCACGGCGTTGCCCTCTGCACGCTTGGCGTCGGGCAAGCGTCGAAAGTCAGTGAGGCGGAGTTGGTCCGGGAAAATCGATCCAGCGTCGATTTGTTTCTG
>JANNTF010000754.1:0-5041 GCA_031403455.1 Alphaproteobacteria bacterium
ATCACATCAGGGTGAAGGATCAGGTCGAGCATCTTGCGTCCGAACTCGGCCAAGGCGGCGGCGGGTGGTCGTTCGGCGATGCCGGCTTCGTCGAAGACACCGGTGATCCGTTCCACGCGGTCGGCGATCAGCGCCTTGAACAATCCGCCCTTGTTGCCGAAGAAATCATAGAGCGTGGCCAGCGATCCTCCGGAGCGTTTGACCACGTCCGCGAGGCTGGTGGCGCCGTATCCCTTCTCGACGAAGAGATCGCCCGCCGCGTCGAGGAAAGCGCGGCGGCGCGCCTCGCGCCGGCCGGCCGCAATCGGTTCATGCGAGGTCAAGACGGGCGTCGCTATCGAATCTCGGATTGCCACGGCAAAACTCGCGTTTGGCGGAAGTGTCATTCCAGTATCTGTAACATAGGTTACATTCCAAGTGCCGCGATATTGCGCTCCAGCGCGTCGTCGGTCGAACTGCGCGCGCCGCGCTAGCTTGCCGCGACGCCAAAGCGCCGCCGCAGCAGATCGGCCAGCACCTTGCCGAGGGCCGAGACCGCGAACACGAACGCGATATAGATGCCGGCGGTCGCGGTCAGGATCTCGATCGGCTCGTACCAGACATTGACCAGTTTCTGCGACTGGAACATCAGATCCTGAACCGTGATGACCGATACCAGAGTCGATGATTTCACGATCACCGTGAATTGGTTGACGATCGACGGCGACACCATAAGGCCGGCCTGCGGCAGGACGATGCGCGCGAGGATCAATGTCGGTGACATGCCCACGGCGGCGCCGGCTTCGCGATGGCCGCGCGGCACCGCTTCGATCCCGGCGCGGAAGGTTTCGGCCAGATAGCCGCTCGACTGCAAGGCCAGCGCCACCCACCCGGCGGTGAAGAAGCTGTTGGGCCAGCCGAAAAGTTCCGGCCAGACATAATTCACCCACATCAACTGCACGAAGATCGGCGTCGCCCGGCAGAACTCGATCACCGCAATGGTCAGGGGACGCAAGGCTCGGACATGCATGCGCAGCAGGCAGAGCGCGAGGCCGCCAATCAACGCGGCGACAAAAGCGATGGCACATATCTCGATCGTCACGGCGAGGCCATTGAGCAGCGCGTCGCGCTGGTTCCAAACGAGGCGTTCCCAGTTTCCCATCCCTGGCGCGCCTCAGGCGTAGATGTTCTGGCGCCAGCGCTCGCTCGCGAGACGCACAGCCTGCGCGACCGCGAACACGACGGCGAAATAGACGAGGGCGGCGCCGGTGTAGAGCGGGATGGGGCGCATCTCCTGCGCCGTCACCATCGACACCTGATACATCAGGTCCGGAACGGCGATCAGCGAGACGATCGTCGTTGCCTTGAACAGCGACACGAGCTGATTGAGTCCCTCCGGCAGCATCTTGCGCACGACTTGCGGCATCACGATGCGCCAGAGGATCAGGCGTTCGGACATGCCGCAAGCGCGACCGGCTTCGAGATGACCGCGCGGGATCGACTGGATGCCGGCGCGGAACGTCTCGGCGTAGTAGCCGCTATAGACGAAGCCAAGCGCGATCACAGCCGAGACGAAGGGATGGAATTCGACGCGCCACCCGAGGAGTGGGCTGAGCAGGAGCGGCAGAACGAAATGCACCCAGACGACCATGATGTAGTCGGGCGCGTTGCGGAAGATCTCGACGTGGAGCGTGCCAAGGAACCGGAAGGGCCAGGCACGATTGATGCGCAGCAGCGCCGCACCCAGCCCGATCGTGATCGCGACACCGGCGGCGCAGAGAAAGACATAGAGATTGAACACCAGGCCGCGGAGCAGGACCGTGCGGTACTCCCAGAACAGGGAGAGGTCGAGACTCTGCCGGAGCGACTCGGACACGATCGGTTACGCGATGAATTTGGACAGGAACTGACGGCAGCGCTCCGACACCGGTGCGCCGAACACCTGCTCGGGCGGGCCCTGCTCCTCGATGGCGCCGTTGTGCAGGAACATCACGCGGTCGGAGACTTCGCGCGCGAAACGCATCTCGTGCGTCACGACGATCATGGTCGACCCCGAATCCGCGAGCTCGCGCATGACCGTCAGGACCTCATCGGTCAGTTCGGGATCGAGCGACGAGGTCGGCTCGTCGAACAGCAGGACTTTCGGCTGCATGGCGAGCGCACGTGCGATCGCGACGCGCTGCTGCTGTCCGCCGGAGAGCCGAGCAGGATACTCGTTCGTCTTGTCCTCGAGATGGACCTGCGCCAGGCAGGCGGCGCCGAGCGTGATCGCATCCTTGCGGCTCATGCCGCGCACGCGGATCGGCGCTTCGATCACGTTGCCAAGCGCGGTCATGTGGGGCCAAAGATTGAATTGCTGGAACACCATGCCGAGGTCGCGGCGCAGCAGATTGATCTCGGCCAACGGCCGTGGCCGGCGCCGTCCCGCCGCGTCGACCTGGAAGCCGAGCGGTACACCATCGATGTAGACCTCGCCCGCGCTCGGCGTTTCGAGATGGTTGATACAGCGCAGCAGCGTGCTCTTCCCGGAACCGCTGGCGCCAATCATGCTGACGACGCTGCCGCGATGAACATCGAAGGAGACTCCCTTGAGCACTTCGAGCGTGTCGAAGCGTTTGTGGAGGTGGTCGACGCGGATGCACGGCGTCTCGGTCATGTCCCGCGTATCAACTCCTTCGAGTCCCTGCCGCGCATCGCACCGGCAATCCAGCGATGCAGAAATTTGCCGATGGCCTCACGATGAACTTCGCTATCATCCCCGCGATCCATGGTCTCTGGCAACCATCGCCTCCGGTAGATGAACCAATGCAGCTTCCTCCCGCCGATATCGGCACGTCCGTCGACGACATCGATACGCCCGCGCTCGTCGTGGATCTCGATGCTTTCGAGCGCAACCTCGCCAAGATGGCGCAGCTTGCGCAGAGCGCCGGCGTTCGTCTGCGACCGCATGCCAAGACCCATAAATCGACGGCGGTGGCGTTGCGCCAGATCGCGCATGGCGCCGTCGGTCAGTGTTGTCAGAAAGTCGGCGAAGCCGAGGTGCTGGTCCATGGCGGCGTGCGTGACGTGCTGGTCAGCAACGAAGTGTTCGGCATCCAGAAGTTCCGCCGTCTCGCGGCGCTCGGACACATGGCGCGCGTGGCCGTCTGCTTCGACCATGTCGACCAGGTCGACCAGGCTTCGCGGGCGGCGCAGGATTATGGTGTCGAGATCGGCGGATTGGTCGAGATGGAAATCGGGATGCAGCGCTGCGGCGCGATGCCGGGCGGTCCTTGCGTCGATCTCGCGAAGCGGATCGCGGATGCGCCTGGCCTCGCTTTTCGCGGCATCCAGGCCTATCACGGCACGGCCCAGCATCTGCCGAGTCATGGCGAGCGGGTCGCGGCGATCAAGCTGGCGGCGGAGTCGGTGCGGCTGACGCGCGATGCGCTCGCGAAGGCGGGCCTGTCCTGCGAGATCATCGGCGGCGCGGGCAGCGGGACGTTCCGCCAGGAAGCCGCGAGCGGCTTGTGGAACGAGCTGCAATGCGGCTCTTATGCCTTCATGGACACCGACTACGCCTCGATCGGCGACGAGCGCGGCGGCAATCGCTACACCGAATTCGAGCACAGCCTGTTCGTGCTGGCGACGATCATGAGCGCGCCGACGGCGGATCGCGTCGTCGTCGATGCCGGGCTCAAATCCTACAGCATGGAGAAGGGCGCGCCCTGGGTGCATGGCCGCGCCGGCCTCGAGCCCTACGGCGTCTCGGACGAGCATGCGCGGGTGCGCGTCGCCAAAGGCACGACGACGCCGAAGCTCGGCGAGAAACTGATGCTCATACCCGGCCATTGCGATCCGACGATCAATCTGCACGATTGGTATGTCGGCATTCGCCGCGGGCGGGTGGAAGCTCTGTGGCCGATCTCGGCGCGCGGCGCGAGCCGTTAGCTCACCGCGTTCGCGGAGACGGATTTCGATCGCAACGGAAATGGGGGTTGGACATGAACGACAAGGCAGATAGCGGCAAACGCGATTTCCTGAAAGGCGCGGCCATGCTGGGTGCGGCGTCGGGGCTGCTCGCGGCGGGCGCCTCGCCGCGCGACGCGCTCGCGCAGGTGCTGGAGACGGGCATTCGCCCGGACTCGATGCTCGCCAAGATCCGCAAGGACGGCGTGCTGCGCGTCGGCTACTCGCAGACCGGCCCGTGGTTCTACAAGGACGCGAAGACCGGTGATCTCGGTGGCATCTACAAGGACGTCGTCGACCGCCTCGCGCGCGAGATCGAGATCAAGATCGACTACAAGGAAGTGACCTTCGCGAATGCGACGGTCGGCCTGCGTCGCGGCGACTACGATCTCTACGGTTCGTCGCTGACCTACACGATGGCGCGCGCGCTCACGGTCGACTACGTCGGGCCGCTCTATTCGAAGGGCAGCCTGTTGATGATCCACAAGGACAATGCGGGACGCTTCAAGACTGCCGCCGATTTCAACGATCCCGGCGTGACTTTCTCGGTGGTCGCCGGCGGCAGCGAGGAGCCGCGCATCCCGATCCTGTTCCCTAGGGCGAAGCTGATTACGACCACGGGTCAGGTCGCGCTCGGCGCCGAGCCGGTCCGCGCCAAGCGTGCGGAAGTCTGGATGAGCGGCGACAGCGACGTGCTGCTCTTCGCCAAGCGCAACGCCAGCTGGGCGCAGGTGATCGAGCCCGATGTGCCGATCGACAAGCGCCCGAACACCTGGGCGGTCCGCTACGGCGATCCGGAATGGAAGAGCTTCCTCGATTTCTGGGCCGAGTTCGTGGTCATCAACGGCGAGATGGACCGCCTGTTCAAGCATCACATGGAAAAGCTCGGCGCAGCCTGAGCGTCGAAAGCGGCGCCGGCCTCGTCCTGCGGCCCACGCAGGGCGAGGCCGCTGTGCCGAACTTGAGTTCAAGAGCAGGATGACGATGAGCTTCGACTTCGCGGCGTTCCCGGACTTGAACAAGGCACTGGTGATGGAGCTGGCGCGTTCGGAGTACGTCGAGCGCCGTGAGAACATCATCGCGGTCGGCAACTCCGGCACCGGCAAGAGCCATA
>JANNTF010000755.1:0-4323 GCA_031403455.1 Alphaproteobacteria bacterium
GTGGGCGGGGCATCCGTTGGCGTCGGCGGCTGTGCCGCGCTACGCGACGCGGACGGCAGAGTGGGCGCGATGCGCGCGGTCAGCTGATCGCCATTGCGTATCACCTCGAGCGTGACCGAGGTGCCGAGTTGCACGGGTGCAGCGGTCCTGACGGTCACGACGCCGCCGTCGACCTTGAGCGTGACGATCCCGCCGGGAGCGCGGCTCTGCACCACGGCGTCCAGCAGGATTGCGCGTACGCTGGCGGCAAGCGCTGCCGATGAGTCGACGACCGCCGCGGCGTAGCTCGTCGGCGCGTTCTGCAGTGCGGCGCTTGAGATCGCACTGCTCAACGCACCCGATAGTCCAGCTGAGCCCGCCCTTGGCGTCACGATTCCATGCCTTGAGGATCATCATCGGCCAGGGCCTCCGCGCGTCGGTCATCCTGGATCAGGCACCGCGCCAGGATGTCGGCGTCCAAGGCGACCAGGCCGTTGGCGATATGCGCCGACAATCCGGCAGCCGCGAAGCTGTAGGCCGCGGCATGGGCGGCCGCGAGCAGGTTACCGAGCCGACGGCTGCAGTCGATGCGCGTGGCGATGAGGCGCTTGGCGCCCAACGCGGCAAACGCATGGGCGATCTCCGATGATTCGCCGGCATCGAGACCGGCCGGCAGCACCAGGATGGGCGTCGCCCGGGCGGCGTCACTCCAGGCCAGCAACTCGGCGCAGTCCTTGCCATCGAAGATATTGAGCGCCGGGGTATCGATGATTGCGAGCGTGCTGGGCGCGAGCTCTCCCACGATCTCCGCCAGCGCATCTGAATCGTACGCCGCGTCACACCGGACACCGATCTTCGCGGCGTACCGGGAGAGCTGCTCCGCGCCCGCCGCACGCCAAGTGTCCAATGTGATGAGGTGAACATCACGACCGGCGAGCCGTGCCTCCAGCGCCAGCTTCGCCACGGTGACGGTCTTGCCGGCGCCGGCCGGGCCGGCAAGCAGCAGGGGGTGATCGATATGCTGCGCGACCAGAGGCGAGAAGTCGAAATGCGCGCCGAGCGCCGCCTGCAGCCGTAAGCTCAGGGGGCCGCCGGTCGGGCTTGCCCGCAGCAACTGATCGACGATCTGAGGCGGCACGCTGTGCCGCGCGAAGACCTGGGCGAGCGACGTCGGCGCCGGCCGTGTCGTGGTTTGCAGCGCCTCGGCAGCCGAGCGCGCCGGCGGTGGATCCGGACTGTCATCGTCGGTTTCGGCGGCGGGAGTCGCGACGGCGGGCTCCGCCAGCGCCGCGACGACGCGCGCAGGGCCATGATCGGGTTGATCGGTGGCGAGCACGAAGGCATCGGGCCCGAGCTCGGCGCGGACGCTCGCCATCGCTTCGCTCAGTGTCGGTGCGGTGAAGGTGCGCAGCTGCATGTCGTTCACGCCTCAGATTTGGCCGACGGTCTTGATCCGCGCCTTGGGGTGGATCTCGTTTTGCGACATGACCGTGGTCGTCGGTCGGAAGCGTTCGATGATGGAGCGCACATAGGGTCTGGCGAGTGGGCTGGTCAGCAGCACGGGCGTCTCGCCCATCATCGCGTGACGCTCGAAGACCTGACGCACCTTCGCGATGAAGTCCTGCAGCTTGGAGGGCGCCATCGATAGCTGGCGTTCGTCGCCCTGCCCAATCAGCGCATCGGCGAAGGCTTGCTCCCAATCGGGACTCAGCGTGACCAGGGGGATGAATCCCTGCTCGGCGGTGTTCTGCTCGCAGAGCTGGCGCGCGAGCCGCGTGCGCACATGCTCGGTGATGTACGTCGCGCTGCGCGATGCCTGGCACGCCTCGGAGACACCCTCGAGAATCTGCGCCATGTCGCGGATCGAAATGCGTTCGACGAGCAGATTCTGCAGGACGCGTTGGATGGCGCCGACCGAGATCTGAGTCGGCACGATATCGGACACGAGTTTCTGGTGTTCACGCGCCACTTCGTCGAGCAGCTTCTGCGTCTCGGAATACGAGAGCATCTCGGACATGTTGTCCTTGATGAGCTCGGTGAGATGCGTGGTCACGACCGTCGACGGATCGACGACGGTGTATCCCTTGAACAGCGCATCCTCGCGATGCGCTTCGTCGACCCACATCGCCGGCAGGCCGAAAGTGGGCTCCTTCGTGGTTTCGCCGGGCAGCGCGATCGCGTCGCCGCGCGGGTCCATGACGAGCAGCTGGTTGGGCTTGAGATCGCCACGCCCGGCGGCGATCTCCTTGACCCGGATGATGTAGCCGGTGGCCGGCAGCTGCATGTTGTCCTGGATCCGCACGGCTGGCATCACGAACCCCATGTCAGCGGCGAGCTGGCGTCGCAGCGCTTTGATCTGCTCGGTCAGCTTTCCCTTCTCGCCGTTGATCAGCATCAGCAGCCCGTAGCCGAGCTCGAGCCGCAGGATGTCCATGTGCAGCGCGGTCGAGATCGGTTCCTCGGTGGCCGGCGGCGGCGCCGCGGCGACTTCCGCTTCGGCGGCCTCGCGGCGTGCGACCCGATCGCTGGTCTTGAAGGCCAGATAGCCGGTGATCGCGGACAGCGACCAGAACGGGAGCAGGGGAATGCCCGGCAGCAGTGCCATCGCGAAGGTCAGCAACGATGCGAGCGCGAGCGCCTTCGGGTAGCCGCCCAGCTGCCCGAACAGGGCCTTGTCGACCGATCCGTCGACACCCGATTTCGACACCAGCAGACCTGCCGCCGTCGATACGATCAGCGCTGGGATCTGCGTCACCAGGCCATCGCCGACGGTCAGCACGGTATAGGTGTGAGCGGCCTGGCCGAAGGAAAGATTGTGTTGGACCACGCCGATCACGATGCCGGCGAGAATGTTGATGAAGGTGATCAGCAGACCGGCGATCGCATCGCCGCGGACGAACTTCGCGGCGCCATCCATGGACCCGAAGAACGCGCTCTCGTCCTCGAGCTCCTTGCGTCGCCGCCGCGCTTCCTTCTCGTCGACGAGGCCGGCCGAGAGATCGGCGTCGATCGCCATCTGCTTGCCCGGCATCGCGTCGAGGCTGAAGCGAGCGGAGACCTCGGCGATACGGCCGGAGCCCTTCGTGATGACGACGAAGTTCACGATCAGCAGGATCGCGAAAACGATCACGCCGATCACGAAATTGCCGCCGGTGAGGAGCTGCCCGAACGCTTCGATCACATGCCCGGCGGCTTGCGTGCCTTCGTGGCCGTTGGAGAGGATGATCCGCGTGGTCGCCAGGTTCAGAGAAAGGCGCATCATCGTCGAGATCAGCAGCACGGTCGGAAACGAGCTGAAATCGAGCGGTCGCTGGATGAACAGCGATGTCATGAGAATGAGGACCGAGAGCGTGATCGAGATCGCCAGCCCGATGTCGAGCAGCCATTTCGGCATCGGCAGGATCAGGACCATCAGGATCGTCACTACGCCGAGCGCAAGCGCAACGTCGCCGTTGCGTAGCGCGGCGATGATGCGGCCGATCGCCGCCTCGGCGGTGATCGCACCCGCGTTGCTTGGAGCTTCAGCCATGATGGGGTCGGACGAGGATCGTCTCAGGCGGAGAGCCGGTCGCTGTCACGTGGCGGTGGGACCCGCAATCCCTCGTCGCTGTATTGCTTGAGTTTGTTTCGCATCGTTCGGATCGAAATCCCGAGGATCGTCGCCGCGTGGGTCCGATTGCCCAGGCAATGGCTGAGCGTATCGATGATCAGATCGCGTTCGACGTCCGCCACGGTGCGGCCGACCATGCCTTTGATGCTCGCCGCCGTGATGGCGGGCGTCGCGTCACCGAGGTTGTTGGATGTGCCCGCGCGCGCATCGTTGCGCGTGGCGCCGGAGAGCACGATCGCCTCCGAGCCGATGGCTTCGCCGCTGGCAAGCAGCACGGCGCGATGCATGGTGTTCTCGAGTTCGCGCACGTTCCCGAGCCAGGTATGCGCGCGCAGCCGCGCCAATGCCGCGTCGTTGAGCGGGCGAAGGGCGATCTCGTTCGCCTCGGAGTATTTGCGCACGAAGAAATCGGCCAGGAGCTGGACGTCGTTCGGCCGTTCTCTCAGGGCGGGCAGTTTCAGCGTGACGACGTTGAGCCGGTAGAAGAGATCTTCCCGGAAGCGCCCGGCGCGCACTTCGGCCTCGAGATCACGGTTGGTCGTCGCGAGCACGCGGATGTCGACCTTGATGGGCAGCGTGCCGCCCACGCGATCGATCACGCGCTCCTGGATCGCCCGGAGCAGCTTCGCTTGCAGCCGGAAATCCATCTCGCTGATCTCGTCCAGCAGCAAGGTACCGCCATTGGCTTCCTCGAATTTTCCCACGCGACGTGCAATCGCGCCCGTGAACGCGCC
>JANNTF010000756.1:0-4543 GCA_031403455.1 Alphaproteobacteria bacterium
CGGCCTCGGGCGTCTGCACGCCCGGCGCGAAGGCCGGATCGACGAAATCCATGTCGAAGGTCAGGAAGACCGGATGATCGCCCACCCGCGCGGCGATGCGCTTGGCCAACGCCTCGATGCCCAGCGCGAACATCTCGTCGGTGGTCACGACGTCGTAGCCCAGCGCCAGGGATTGGCTGACATCGTCGACGCCGAACAGCGAGCCGCGCATGCCGATCTGGATCGAGTGTTCGGGCGCGACCAGCGCTTCTTCCACGGCGCGGCGGAACGGCGTGCCCGCGCTGTGGCGCTCGCCGCCGAAGTACTTGTCCCAGGTGTCGCTGTGCGCGTCGAAATGGACGAGCGCGAGCTTGCCATGGCGCGGCGCCAGCGCGCGCAGCTCCGCGATCGACACGCCGTGATCGCCGCCGAGGCAGAGCGGCAGCGCGCCATCGGCGACGACTTGCCTGACCGCCGCCTCGAGAAGCTCGAGCGTGCGCGGCATGTAGCCCGGCACGACCGGTGCGTCGCCGAGATCGGCGCAACGCAACGCCGCGAACACGTCGACGCCGCGATAGGGGTTGATCGGGCGCAGCATCACCGACGCCGCGCGCACGGCGTTGGGCCCCATGCGCGCCCCGGTGCGAAATGGCGAGCCGTTGTCCGAAGGCAGGCCGAGGACGGCGACGTCGAGGTCGCGCGCGTCGCTCTTCAGCGGCAAGCGCATGAAACTCGGCACCCCGCAGAACCGCGGCAGGCTCAGCGAATCGAGCGGACGTGCGGCAGATTCGGTCATGGTGAAACTCCGTATGAAGGACGGTCATCGCGGTATCGCGATCCGCCCCTCGGCACAAGCTCCCGCCTTTCGCCTCCGCCTCACTCGTCGTAACCTACGTCGGATAGTCATCGACCGAAGGGGAGAACATCATGCTGTTTCATCTCGCGCGCCGGAGCTTGCTCATGACCGCGCTCGCCGCTTCGTCCGCGCTCGCCGCCTTGGACGTGCAGGCGCAGATCGCGCAGGGCGTCGTGCGCGTCGGCACCGACGTCGATGCGCAGTCGCTCGATCCGCGGCTGATGCGCGACACAACCGCATTTCGTATCGTCAATCTCGTTTTCAGCGGGCTCGTGCAGCTCGACGCCAATCTCGCGCCGCGCCCCGATCTCGCCACGTCCTGGGAGAATCCCGATCCGCTGACCTGGCGCTTCACGCTGCGCCGCGACGCGATCTTCCATGACGGCAAGCCCGTCACCGCTTCCGATGTCGTCTATACGTTCGAGACGCTGGTCGATCCCAAGCTCAATGCGCGTTTCCGCTCGCTCTACACGCCGATCGCCAGCGTCACCGCCGAGGGTGACGACAAGCTCGTGATCAAGCTCAAGGAACCCTATGCGCCGCTGCTGAGCTATCTCGACGTCGGCATCGTGCCGCGTCACATCGCCGAAGCGGGCGGTGATCTGCAGAACATGCCGGTCGGCAGCGGCCCATTCAAATTCGCGCGCTGGAACAAGGGCAGCCGCATCTCGCTCGTCGCCAATCCCACCTATTTCGGCGGCAAGCCCGCGATCGATGGCATCGACTTCGTGGTCGTGCCGGACAACACCGCGCGCGCCCAGGCATTTGAAGCGGGGGACCTCGATCTGATCCAGTCCCCGCTGTCGCCGCGCGACGTGAAGCGGCTGGCGGCCAACGCCAAGTTCGCGAAATCACTGAGCACGGGCATCGCGATCACCTACCTCAACTTCAACACGGCGTCGCCGCTGCTCGCCGATCCCAAGCTGCGCAATGCGCTGGCGATGCTCGTCGATCAGGCGACGATCGTGCAGCAGATCTACGAAGGCACCGACCAGCCGGCGACGTCGACGCTGCTGCCCGCTTCCGCCACGTACACCGCGGACATCAAGCAGCCCGGCTTCAATCCGTCCGGCGCTAAGGCGGCGCTCGAGGCGCTAGGCTGGCGCGACACCAATCGCGACGGAATTCTCGACAAGGACGGACGCAAGCTGAGCGTGACGCTGAGCACGCATTCCGAGGATCCCAACCGCATCCAATCGATCGAGTATCTGCAGAATGTCTTCCGCCAGAACGGCATCGAAGCCAACGTGAAGGTCTCGGACTGGCCGTCCTTCTCCGGCGGCGTGCAGCAAGGCCAGCATGAGATCGCCTTGCTTGGTTGGACGCTGCTCGTCGATCCGGATCGGCTGCTATACGCGCAGCTCCATTCCAAGGGCGGACTCAACTGGGGCAAGTACGTCAATCCGAAAGTCGACACGCTGCTCGACGCCGGACGTTCCGCGCTGACACCGGACGCGCGCAACCTGGCCTATCGCGACGCGGCACGCATCATCGCCGACGAGGTGCCCTACTACGTGCTTTCCTATCAGGGCTATCATCTCTTCTACGACCAGCGCCTGACCCGCATGAAGCCGGACCCCCGCGGCATGCTCAGGAGCCTCGCAGGCGTGAACTGACGTCAAGCGCTGCGCGCACCGCGTGCTCGCCTACGCAATTCGGCGGCTGCTGCTGCTCGTGCCGCTCGCGCTCGGCGTGATCTTCGTCGTCTTCGCTTTATTGCAGATCATCCCCGGCGATCCCGCAAGCGTGCTGCTCGGCGAGGATGCCTCCGCCGAGGCGCGCGCGCAGGTGCGCAGCAATCTCGGGCTCGACCGCCCCGTGGCAACGCGATTTTTCGCCTATCTCGGAGATGTCCTGCGGCTCGATCTCGGACGCTCGATCTTCCGCAACGAGCCGGTCACGCAGGCGATCGCCAGCCGCCTCAGCGCCACGGTGGAGATCGCGCTGCTCGCCGTCACGCTGGCGATCATCATCGGTCTTGCCCTGGGAGTCGTCGCCGCGATGCGCCGGGGCTCGCTCATCGATGCGGGCTGCATGGTGTTCGCCCAGCTCGGTGTGTCGATGCCGGTGTTCTGGCTCGGCATCCTCCTCATGTACCTGCTCGCCGTGCGGCTGAACTGGCTGCCGGCGATCGGGCGCGGCGCACCGCTGGGCGAAGCGGTGATGGCTGCGCTCGCGGGGAACCCGCAATTGCTGCTGACCAGCCTCAGTCACCTCGCCATGCCCGCCATCACGCTCGGCTTGCACGGCGCCGCGATCCTCAGCCGGCTCGTTCGCGCCGCGCTGATCGAGACGCTCGAAGCGGACTACGTACGCACCGCGCGCGCCAAGGGCGTGAGCCGTCGTCGGGTGGTGCTCAACCACGCCTTGCGCAATGCGCTCCTGCCGGTGATTGCCGTCATCGGGTTCCAATTCGGTGGACTGCTCAGCGGCGCCGTTCTCACCGAGCCCATCTTCGGTTGGCCGGGCCTTGGCCAGCTCGCGGTCGGCGCCATTTCGCAGCGCGACATTCCACTGGTGCAAGGACTCGTCCTGGTCTTCGCGTTGATGTTCGCGCTGGTGAATCTCGGCGTCGATCTGGTCTCCGCGCTGGTCGATCCGCGCGTGCGGCTGCGCTGAGCGATGTTCGCCGCCTTGCGCATGCGCGCCAACCTGCCGCTCCTGCTCGGCGGCGCCATCGTGGGTCTCGTGCTCGTCGTCGCTCTCTTCCATCCCTGGCTGTCGCCCTATGGGCCCGAGCAGATGGATATGCGCAACCGCCTGAGCCTGCCCAGCACCGCGCATCTGCTGGGCACCGACAATTTCGGTCGCGATCTCTGGACTCGTATCGCGCATGGCAGCGCAATTTCCGTCTCGATCGCGCTGGGCGCGGTCGGCACGGCGATGTTCGTCGGTAGCCTGGTCGGCCTCCTCGCCGGCTATTTCGGCGGCTGGATCGATCACGCGCTGATGCGCCTGGTCGATCTCTTCCTCGGCTTTCCCGCGCTGATCCTCGCAATGGCATTGGTTGCCGTCCTCGGCACCGGCGCCTTCAACGTCGCCATCGCCTTGGCGGCGGTGTTATGGACTGAATTCGCGCGCGTCGTGCGCGCCAGCGTGCTGACCGAACGCGAACGCGAATATGTCCGCGCGGCGCGCGCGCTGGGCGCAACCGACGCGCGCATCCTCTTCCGCCACATCCTGCCCAACAGCCTCGGGCCGATCATCGTGCTCACGACGCTCGGCATCGGGACGGCGATCGTGGCGGAGTCCGGCTTGAGCTTTCTCGGCTTCGGCGTGCAGCCACCGGCGCCGACCTGGGGCTGGACCCTCGCCTACGGCATGCGCTTCTTGCGCACCGATCCCTGGCTGAGCACAGTGGCGGGCCTCGCGATCATGCTGACGGTGCTCGGCTTCAATCTGCTCGGCGATGGCCTGCGCGATCTGCTCGATCCACGCGGGCTGGTACGCCGCGATCTTCCACGCAGTGCTTCGGAGAAGCTGCCATGAGCCATCGCATCGTCAAGTTCACCAATCTCGCCGACGGCACCGATGCCGTGATCCATCTGCACGAATTCATCGGCCGCGACGGCGACGGGCCCACGCTCGGCATCTGCGGCGCGATCCATGGCAACGAGCCGACCGGCACGCGCATCGCGATGGAGATCGCCAAGCGCTACGCCGGTGGCGGCTTCCGCGGCCGGCTGCTGATCCTGCCGGTGGCCAATC
>JANNTF010000757.1:0-4579 GCA_031403455.1 Alphaproteobacteria bacterium
CTCCTCGACTCGAGGAGGGGCAGCGCGGCGAAGCCGCGCGGGGCGGTGAGTCAACGATCGAGCACCGCCTCGATATCCGCCAAGACGCCGGCGAGGTTCGTCTCGATCTCGTCGTGTGCGAAGCGCAGCACGCGGATCCCACAGCGCGCGCCACAGCCGCGCCTCTGCCTGCGTGACACCGCGCCGCAACTCCCGGCGGGTGTTGATCAGATCCTTTCGATTGCTGAGTCTGCTCATCGCACCAGCATCGCGCCGCACGGGCGTGCTGCGATCGACGCGGGCGGCGTAACGTCGTGGACTCAACACCCCGCGCGGCTTCGCCGCGCTGCCCCTCCTCGAGCCGAGGAGGGGCGACGAGCGCTGCTTAGCGTGTCGCGCCGGAGATGTGTGCATCTCGTAGCTCATTCGAGGAGGGACGGCGGAAATTCCTGGTCGACCGTCCTCGAATGAGGAGGGGCGGCGCCGCGCAGCGGCACGGGGTGGTGAGTCGATGCGCTCCCTCATTCGATCACCTCGTCGGCGCGCGCGAGGAGCGCCGCGGGGATTGCGACGCCGATCGCGGCGGCCGCGCGCAGATTCACCGCGAGGTCGAAGCGGACGGGCTGTTCGATCGGGACCTCCGCGGGCTTGGCGCCGCGCAGGATGCGCGCCGTCACGCTGCCGAGCTGGCGATACATCTCCATCAGCGACGGGCCATAGGCGATCAGCCCGCCATCGGCCACGGTCTCGGGCCATTGATGGATCGCCGGCAGACGCTCGGCGTCGAGCAAGGCGATGATGCGCCGGCGATGTGTGTTCAGGACCGGCGAGGCCAGCACGTTGACGGCGTCGGCGCCGCGTGCGCGGGCTCCCGGCAGGATACGCTCGATGCTGGCGAGATCGCCGATTTCGACGACGAACAGGCTCAGGCCGAGTGCCGCAGCCGTCACCTGGAGATCGGGCACGCTCGTGCCGCTCGCCGAATCGGCGAGGATCATCACCCGGGCCGGTCGGGGCAGGAGTTCCGCGAGGATCTCCAGCCGTTTGGCATTGAGCTCCTCGCCGATGAAACTGATCCCGGTGATCTGGCCGCCGGGCCGCGCGAAGCTCTGTGCGAACCCCATCGCGACGAGGTCGCCGGCCAGGGCGACGATCGGCATATCAGGGTTCGCGCTGCGCACGGCGCGGATCGCGACGACGCCCGACGCGATCACCATGCTCGGGCGCCGTTGCAGCAGGGATGCGGCCCGCGCCGGTATATCGCGTGGCTCGCCACCGGCATGTTCCACGACAAAGGAGATTTCTCTCCCCTCGACGAACCCGAGTTCGCGCAACCGCCCGCGGACCGCGCGCAGGAGACCGCCTGGATCGGACACCGTGAGGATGCCGAGCAAAATGGGAGTCTGGGCTTGCCCGCGATGCAAGGGAGCGGCGGCGGCGAGCGCAGCGAAGATCGCGCGGCGGCGCGTCAATGCGCCGTTCCGATTCGCGCTGGCATTCCCCCCATCCCAGCCTTCCCCCGCAAGGGGGGAAGGAGTCCGTTGGTGACCGGGCGCAGTGTCGCCCTCAAGCCCGATGGGCCCCTTCCCCCCTTGCGGGGGAAGGCTGGGATGGGGGGCGATGCCACGCGACGACAGCCGTTTCATGCGATCACTCTACGTGCCGGTCGGTTGCATCGGCAACACGGGTGCTTGACGGGTGCTTGACGCCGCTGCGGCCACGCCAACAAGCTGACGCTTCAGGCGCCGCGGGCGCTCATCGGGAGATCACCCATGCGGCTCGTCATCGCGATGATGAAGCACGAGACCAATACCTTCTCCCCGGTGCCGACCGATCTGCTGCGCTTCGGCAGGCGGGGCTTGCATCGTGGCGAGGCCGTGATCACCGCTTATGAGAAAACCAATACGCCGCTGGCCGCCTATCTCGACATCGCGCGCGAGATCGGCGCCGAGATCGTGACGCCGATCGCTGCCGAGGCGCCGCCCTCGGGACCGGTCGAGCGCGCGGCGTATGAGGAGATGGCCGGCGCGATCGTCGACGCGGTCGCGGCGGGTTGCGACGGCGTGATGCTCGATCTCCACGGCGCGATGGTCGCCGCGCATCACGACGACGGCGAGGGTGAGCTGCTCGCGCGCATCCGCGCGGCGGTGCCTGGCATCCCGATCTGCGTGACGCTCGACATGCACTGCAATCTCACGCAAGCCATGGTCGAGAACTGCGACGTGATGATCGGCTACAAGACCTACCCGCATGTCGACATGTACGAGGTCGGCGCCAAGATCGGTCGCATCTTCATCGCCAAGCTCGAAGGCCGCGTCGATCCGGTCATGGTCTGGGGCCAGGCGGCCATGCTGGCGCAGACTCTGCGCATGGGCACGGCGGACGAGCCGATGAAATCGCTGCAGGAGGAGGCGCGCGCGGCGGAGACCGGTGCGGTCCTCGCCGCGACTTTCTTCGGCGGCTTCCCGATGGCGGATATCCACGATGCCGGCGTATCGGCCGTCGTGGTCGCCGATCGCGACCGCGGCAAGGCCGAGCAGGTGCGCGACACGCTGCTCGCCCGCGCCTGGGCGGCGCGCGCCGAGTTCGTCTATCGCCATCGCGATCTCGCCGCGACGATCGCCGAGGCGAGCCGCCTGCAGAACGCGATCCCGATCGGCCGGCCGGTGATGCTGCTCGACCACGCCGACAATGTCGCGTCGGGCGGTACGTCCGATGTGATGGACGTGATCGCCGAGGCCTTGCGCCAGGAGATTCCGGATATCGCGGTCGCGACCGTCTTCGATCCCGACGCGGTGCGGCAGATGAAGGCAGCCGGCGTGGGCGCGCGCGTCACGCTCGATCTCGGCGGCAAGGCCGATATGCCGTCGATCCGGCGCCGGCCGCAGCCGCTGCGCGTGACGGGCACGGTCGTGCATCTCGGCGACGGCCGGTGGCGAATCACGGGGCCGATGTATACCGGCGTCATGGCCGATGCCGGGCCGACGGCGGTGCTCGATCTCGGTCGGATGAGGATCGTGGTCGTGTCCTATCATCACGAGCCGTTCGATCTCGGCATCTTCACCGCGAACGGCATCGATCCCGCGGCGCAGCGCTACCTGCTGCTCAAGTCGCGCATCCACTACCGCGCCGGCTTCGGATCGCTCGCCTCGCATACATTCACCTGCGACGGCTCAGGCGTGACGACATCGGACAATTCGACGCTGCGTTTCGACAAGATCCGCCGGCCGATTTATCCGCTCGACGGCACCTGAGCCGCATGGGCATGTCATTGGCGTGCAGGCCGGTCCGTCTTAGGATCACCGACGTCTTTCTGGGAGGAAGTGAATGAAATCCAAACTGATTGGTCTCGCCTTCGCCGCGCTGGCGGCATTCCCGATGCCGTCCCCGGCCGGTGATCTCACGTTCTGGACCTGGCGGCAGGAAGACCGCAGCCAATACGCGCAGCTCTTCGCCGAGTTCAACAAGCTGCATCCCGACGTGAAGATCAAATACGAGGCCTTCGAGCCGCAGAATTACGGCACGGTCCTGTCGACCGGCCTGGCCGCGGGTCGCGGGCCCGATGTCATTCATGTCCGCGCCTATGGCGGGCTCGAGCAGTTCAGCAAGGCTGGGTATCTGCTGGCGCTCGAGCCGCATATCGTGCCCGAGGTCGGGAATTTCGAGGGCGCCGCGCTGGCGTCGACCTCGATGCGCTCGGACGGCAAGGTCTATGCGGTGCCCTTCGCCTCGCAGACTCTCGGGCTCTTCTACAACACCGAGATCTTCCAGCGTCTCGGCCTCAAGCCGCCGACGAGTTGGGACGAGTTCATCCAGGTCAGCAAGACGCTCAAGGAGAAGGGCGTGACGCCGCTCGCCAACGGCATGGCGACGGCGTTCATGGTCGAGGTCTTCACCAGCGTCTTCACCGGCAGCTTCTACGGGCCGGGCTTCACGCCCGATATCCTCGCCGGCCGCGCGACCTTCGAGGATCCGCGCTATGTCGGGGCGCTCGCCAAGCTGCTCGAGCTGCGCGACTTCCTGCCGCAGGGCTTCACGGGAGTCGATTATCCCACGATGCAGCAGCTCTTCCTGTCCGGACGCGCCGCGATGTTCGCCGGCGGCTCCTTCGAGATCGCCAATTTCCGTCGCCAGAATCCCAATCTGAAGATGGATTTCGTTGCACCGCCGGCCGCGCAGACAGGCGGGGCGCAGTTCGTCTCGCTGTTCTACGACGGCGGCTATGCCGTGAACGCCAAGACGGGAAATCAGGCCGACGCGATCAAGCTCGTGCGCTTCATGGCGACCAAGCCGTTCGGCGATCGCTTCTCGGCGCTGCTCGGCAATATCTCGCCGATCAAGGGCGTGACGATCGATGACGCGCTGCTCGCGAAAGTGTCCAAGCTCAACGAGCAATCCGTGCCCTACATCATGGCGGTCAATTTCCGCTTTCAGGATCCGACCGGCTCGACGCTGCTGCAAGGCGCGGTGCAGAAGATGATGGGCGGCGGGATGACGCCGGCGGAGGTCGGCGCCGAGCTGACCAAGGGCATCGCCACCTACTTCCCGCCCTTCCAGAAGCGCTGACCGATCATGCCTCACCTTGCCGCTCGCGGCAGGG
>JANNTF010000758.1:0-4358 GCA_031403455.1 Alphaproteobacteria bacterium
TCGCGCGCTTCTACCAGGACAATGGTGGCCTGCTCACGCAAGCGGATCTCGCGGCCTTCATGCCGGCGATCGAGGCGCCCGTGATGGCGCGGCTCGGCGATGTCGAGGTCTATGTGTGCGGGCCGTGGTGCCAGGGTCCGGCCTTGGCGCAGGCGGTGTCGCTGCTCGAGCCGGCGAAGCTCGCCGCGCTCGGCCATAACAGCGTCGACTACGTGCATGTGCTGACCGAGGCGCTGAAGCTCGCTTTCGCCGATCGCGAGCGTCACTACGGCGATCCGCGCTTCGTCGACGTGCCGATCGACGGTTTGCTCTCGGCCGAATATGCGGCCAAGCGCCGCGCGCTGATCCGCATGGATCGCGCCTGGCCCGGATTGCCGCCGGCCGGCGATCCGCTGCGCGGGCTCGCGGAGACGCCATGGACGAATTTGCCGCCGGGCAGCGACACGCCGTCGCCGTCGCCGCGCGACACGTCCTATGTCTGTGTCGTCGATCGCTGGGGGAACGTCTTCTCCGCCACGCCGAGCGACTCGTCTTCCGACGGCGTGGTCGTGCCCGGCACGGGAATGGTCGTATCGACGCGCGGTTCGCAATCCTGGACCGAGACGGGTCATCCCAGCAGCGTCGAGGGCGGCAAGCGGCCGCGCCTGACGCCCAACCCGGCGCTGGCGATTCGGCCCGGTCATTTCACGATGCCCTTCGGCACGCCGGGCGGCGACGTGCAGATCCAGGCGATGCTGCAGGTGCTGCTCAACATCGTGCTGTTCGGCATGGATCCGCAGGCGGCGGTGGAGGCGCCGCGCTTCGGCAGCGCGAGCTTCCCCGATTCCTTCGCGCCGCATCCCTATGATCCGGGCCGGCTCAACATCGAGCAGCGTCTGCTCGCGCGCATCGGCGATCCACTCGCGGCGCGCGGCCATCGGCTGCAGCCGTGGCCCGACAATACGTGGAAGGCGGGCGCGGTCTGCACCATCGTCGCCGATCACCGCCGCGGCGTGCTCGCCGGCGGCGCCGATCCGCGGCGTCCGACCTATGCGTTGGGATGGTGATGGCATGAACAGCGCCGCGCCCGATCCCATCGCGACACTGATCTGGCAACCCGCGAAAAGGGCAGCGCCGGTCAGCGCCCGTGTCGAGGATGCGCGGTTCCTCGACGGCACCGGGCGGTATCTCGACGATCTCGTTTTACCCGGCCAGGTCTTCGCCTGGATGCTGCGCTCGCCGCATGCGCATGCGCGCATCGGCGCGATCCGCAGCGACGAGGCGGCGCGTGCACCGGGCGTGCTGCGCGTCATCACGGGCCGCGATGCCGAGGCGGCGCGCCTCGGCAGCTTCCCCTGCGAGGTCAAGCTCGTCAGCCGCGACGGAAAGCCGCTGGTGGTGCCGCCGCGCCGTGCGATGGCGGTCGACCGTGCGCGTTTCTGCGGCGAGATCGTCGCGATGGTGGTGGCCGAGAGCCTCGATCAGGCGCGCGATGCGGCCGAGCTGATCGAGATCGATTACGAGGCACTTCCCGCCGTGATCGCACTCGACGCCGCGCTGCGCCCTGAAGCGTCGCGCATCTGGGACGAGGCGCCGGGCAATCTCTGCTTCGATTGGGAATGCGGCGATGCCACGGCGACGGCGGCCGCATTCGCCCGTGCGGCGCATGTCGTGCGCCTCGGCTTGCGCAACAACCGCGTCTGTCCGGCCCCGATCGAGCCACGCGGCGCGATCGGTCTCTACGATCCGGCCGACGCGAGCTACACGCTGCACAGCTCCACACAGGGCAGCCACTACGTCCGCAATCTCCTGGCCGGGCCCGTGCTCGGCATCGCGCCGGAGAAGCTGCGCGTCATCACGCCCGATGTCGGCGGCGCTTTCGGCCTCAAGCTGTTCCCGCATCCCGAGCAGCCGCTGGTCCTGCTGGCCGCGCGGCTCGTCGGCCGTCCCGTGCGCTGGATCGCCGATCGCAGCGAATCCTTCCTGGCCGACAACGCCGCGCGCGATCAGGTGAACGAGGCCGAGCTGGCGCTCGATCGCGACGGCAAGTTCCTGGCGCTGCGCGTGCGCTCGCTCGCCAATATGGGCGCCGGCCTCTCCGCCAATGCGCCGCATGTGCCGACGACCGGCAGCAACAAGGTGCTCACCGGCGTCTACGCGATCCCCGCCACGCATATGCAGGTGAAGGGCGTGTTCACCAACACCGCGCCGGTCGAGGCCTATCGCGGCGCCGGGCGCCCCGAGTCGATCTATGTCATCGAGCGGATGGTCGAGCGCGCGGCGCGCGTGCTCGGTCTCGATTCTCTCGAGCTGCGGCGGCGGAACTTCGTGCGGCCGGACGCGCTGCCCTATCGCGTGACGAGCGGGCAGAGCTATCACAGCGTCGATTTCGCGCAGAACATGGAAGAGGCCGTGCGTCGCGCCGACGTCGCCGGCTTCGCGCAGCGCCGTAGGGCGAGCGAAGCCGCGGGGCGCCGGCGCGGACTCGGCGTGTCCTGCCATCTCCACACCACGAGCGGCATGCCCGGCGAGCGCGTCGAGATCGCAGTTCACGCCGATGGTCGCGTCACCGTCGACACCGCGTCGCAATCGGCAGGGCAGGGGCATGAGACCGTATTCGCGACGATCGCCGCGGAGCTGCTGGGAATCCCGGCGCGGCAGATCGCGCTGCGCCAGGGCGACACCGCGCATCATGCGGTCGGCGGCGGCACCGGCGGTTCCGGCTCGCTGGTGGTGAGCAGCACGGCGATCATGCGCGCGTCGCGCGAGATCCTGACGCAAGCGCGGCGCCTCGCGGCCAGTCGTTTCGATCTGCCCGAGGCGCAGATCGAGTTCGCCGATGGCCGCTTTCGCGCCCGCGCCCGCAACCTCTCGCTCGATGTGCTGGAGCTGGCGCGCCTGACGCGCAGCACGCTGCGCGGCGCCGCGGAATTCTCGCCGGAGGGACCGAGCTTTCCCACGGGCTGCCATGTCTGCGAGGTCGAGATCGATCCCGAGTCGGGCGTGGTCGCGCTGCAGCGCTTCACCGCCGTTCACGATCTCGGCCGCGTCGCGACTCCGCGTCTCGCCGAGGCGCAGCTCCATGGCGGCATCGTGCAGGGCATCGGCCAGGCGCTCGACGAATTCTGTCGCTACGATTCCGAGTCGGGACAGCTGCTCGCCGCGAGCCTGCTCGACTACACGCTGCCGCGCGCCGCCGAGCTGCCGTTCTTCGACGTGACACTCCTGGGTCAGCCCTGCGCCTCCAATGCGGCCGGCGTCAAAGGCGCCGGCGAGATCGGCGCCATCGGCGCGCCACCGGCCGTCATCAACGCCATCGCCGACGCGCTCGACCGCGACGACATCGCGATGCCCGCGACCACGGAACAGATCTGGCGCCTCGCGCAGACTCGTCTGCCCTCATCTGAGGGCTGAGACGATTGAAGGTGTGCGTTGCCGCGCTTCGGTGAGCGCGGTTGCCTGTGTATCCTGGCGGTCGAATCGATCACGAGCGCGAGGCGGTTGGAGTGGCGCGCGGCACGACGACAGCGAAGCTCGATGCCGCCTTCACCACCAACCCCAAGGAGCTGAGGTATGGAGGGTAGGCAGCCGAAAAATGCGGCCGTCGGTCGTTCCGACTTCGCGGCATTGCTCGCTGATGTGAAGGGCCGCATCCAGGCTGCCCAGACGCGGGCAGTGCTCGCGGTGAACTCTGAACTCGTCCGCCTTTACTGGGACATCGGACGCATCATCCAAGACCGCCAGAAGCGTGCGGGCTGGGGTGCTGCCGTCATTCCTCGCCTGGCCCGCGAACTGCACAACGAGCTTCCGGACCTCAAGGGATTCTCCGAGCGCAACATCAAGCTCATGGTGCAGCTGGCGTCAGAGTACCCGCATGCCTTTCCGGCACCCAATTCAATTGGGCAACCGCCAGTTGCCCAATTGTCGAGCGACCCGAAAGGGCAACTGCGGTCGTGACGTCTAACCAAGATCGCGCGGGCCAGCGCGGCAGTTCGCGGATCGAGCAATCTTGCCGCGCTTTGCGACACCCTGCCGTCCAAGCTCAAGCTCATCTCCGGTGAGCTAAGGGTAAAAGACGCCGAGACACTCATCGAGGTGACAGCATGCGAAAGAAGCTCACGAATGCCGTGCCTACCCGCGCACGGATCGAGTACCTGAAGGTGCAGAACTTCCGCGCGCTGCGTGAGGTCGAGTTTAAGGACCTGACGCCGATGACGGTCCTGCTAGGACCGAATGGCAGCGGCAAGTCGACGGTGTTCGACGTCTTCGCCTTCCTTGCGGAGTGCTTCGAGCTGGGGCTGCGCCGCGCATGGGATAAGCGCGGCCGCGCGAAGGAGCTCAAGACGCGCGGCGGCGATGGACCGGTGACCATCGAGATC
>JANNTF010000759.1:0-4611 GCA_031403455.1 Alphaproteobacteria bacterium
CCTCGGCTCTCCCGAGGTCATTCCGGACTTCCTGCCGTCTCCCGCCGAGCTCGGTTTTCGCGAGGAGGGAATCAAGGTGACACTCGCGCTCAGCAAGAAGAGCGTCGACTTCTTCAAGAGTGAGGCGTCGAAGCATCGTACCCAGTATCAGCGCATGATCCGGCGGCTTCTCGATGCCTATGTCGACTCGCATGATCGTGCAGTGGTTCGGTCCGCGAAAGCCCCGCCGCGCCGTCGCGCGGGATGATCGCCTGGGCTTCTCGAACGCGCGATCTCGATGAAAGGACCCGCCATGACCGATGAACTCGTTTTCTACACGCATCCGATGTCGCGCGGACGGATCGTCAGATGGATGCTCGAAGAGGCGGGCTGTCCGTATCGCACGGAGCTGCTCGAATACGGAACGACCATGAAGGCGCCGGCCTATCTCGCGATCAATCCGATGGGGAAGGTGCCGGCGATCCGGCATGGCGACATCGTGGTGACCGAGGCGGCCGCGATCTGCGCTTATCTCGCCGATGTGTTTCCCCAGGCGGGGTTGGCGCCGCCGGTCGGGAGTTCACTGCGCGGCCCGTTCTATCGCTGGATGTTCTTCGGCGCCGGTCCGCTCGAGGCGGCGGTCAGCAACAAGGCCCTCGGGTGGGAGGCGCCGCCGGAGCGCAAGGGCATGATCGGCTATGGCAGTTTCGCCGAGGTGGTCGACGCGCTCGAAGCCGCGGTGTCGCACACCGCGTATCTGGCCGGCGACCGGTTCTCCGCCGCCGATGTCTATGTCGGCTCGCAGATCGGCTGGGGCATGATGTTCGGCACGATCGAGAAGCGTCCGGCCTTCGCGCGCTATTGGGAGCGCATCAGCGCGCGGCCCGCGGCTCTGAAGGCGCGGGCGATCGACGACGCGCTCACGCCTGCCAAGCCGTCCTCGCCGCCCGCCGCATGAGCGGGCCGCGTCACGCGCCGTGGCATTTCTTGAACTTGCTGCCGCTGCCGCAAGGACAGGGGTCGTTGCGGCCGATATTGCGGTAGGGATTCACGCGCGTGTCGCGGCCGATCGAGCCGCCGAGCGTCTCGGCCTTGCGACGTTCCGCGATGCCCGCTTCGCTGAAGCCGTGCCAGCGTGACAGCGTGGCGACGGCGTCGTCGAACGGCCGGAGCGATTTGAGCGAGGCCTCCGGATCGTCGCGCCAGCTGACGACATCGGCCTCGAAATCGCTGACGTCGAGGCCGTGGGGATCCACCATGCCGGTGACGAGAAGTTCTCTCGCACGCGCGACCAGGGTCGGTGTGGCGATCGCCGCGCAGGCGCGCAGCCAGCCGACCCATGCGCCTTCATCGGACCGGACGTCTCTGTTGGACGCGTCCAGCAAGACACGCTCGGCGCGCTGAACCTCGATCCGACCGAGATAGGCGAGCGCGCCAAACGCGTCGAGAGCGGGCCAGCGCAAGTATTCGTTCCGGTCGGGATCGAGGATCAACTTCTCGAGTGGGCCGGGGTCGCCGTCGAAGACGCCGATCAGGATCCGCGGCAGCGTCTCGTCCAGCGTGCCGCCGAGCACCGCTTCGAGCTCTTCGAACGGCAGGGAGACGAGCAGCTTCAGGAGCGGCCGATAGGCTGCCGTCTCGCGCATCTGGCCGAAGAGATGCACCAGGAAGAGCAAAGCGTCGCCGTCCTCGGCGGGGTCCAACTCGCGCGCGGCGTAGCCTTCGAGCGTTGCCACGAAGAAGTCCCGGCAGGACTCCCAATTGGCGACGGCCTCGCGCATCGACTTGGCGGGCAGCACCTCCGACTCGACGAAATGGAGGAAGAGCTGCTCGGCCAGGGATAGGGATGGCGCGTCGTCGATCGGAATATCGGTCATGGTGACTCACTCGGCCGGCTGGGTTTGCCGGATCATGCCTCGCCCATGCAGACGGCGCGACGGCAGGTTTCGAGATTGGCGTGACCGCGTCGCCAGGCTTCGCCTATTCTCGAAGCAACATTCGATCGCGAGGCCGCCCGGGATGAGCAACACCACACCGTTGGCATTATTGCTGAATATCGGTCACGCCATCGATCATCTCTTCCTGCTGATCTTCGCGACGGCCGTCGCCACCATCGCGGCCGAGTGGGGCATGGGCTGGAACGATCTGATGCCCTTCACGATCGGCGCTTTCGTGATGTTCGGTCTCGGCTCGCTGCCGGCCGGCAAGCTCGGCGATCAATGGGGCCGGCGCGCGATGATGATCGTGTTCTTCCTCGGCATCGGTGCGGCGGGGCTGCTCGTCGCCTTCGCGCAGAACAAATGGCAGCTCGCCGCGGCGCTGACCCTGATGGGGTGCTTCGCCGCGATCTATCATCCCGTGGGCATCCCCATGCTGGTGCAGAAAGCGGCCAATCCCGGCTTCACGATCGGGATCAACGGGCTCGCCGGCAATCTCGGCATCGCTTTCGCGGCGATCCTCACGGGCCTGCTGGTCAAGCATGTCGGCTGGCGCGCCGCCTTCGCCGTGCCGGGTATCATCTCGATCGTCTGCGGAATCCTGTTCGTGCTGCTGGTGCCGCGCGAGGACATCGCGCCCGCCAAGCGCAAGGGCAAGAGCCTCGAGCTACCGCCCGGCGTGATGGCGCGCATCTTCCTGGTGATGACGCTGACAGCCGTGTCCGGAAGTCTGATCTTCAACTTCACCACCAACGGCACCGGCCAGCTGATGGCCGAACGCTTCAAGGGCGTCATCGACGATCCCGCGATGATCGGGACGCTGCTCGCCGTGGTCTACACGATCGCGTCGTTCACCCAGCTCATCGTCGGCAAGCTGATCGATCGATATCCCTTGAGGAACGTCTATCTCCCGGTGGTGGCCATGCAGATCCCGCTCTTTCTCCTCGCGGCGAAGGTCGAGGGCTGGGCCTTGTTCGCGGTCGCGATCGCCTACATGGCGACCGTCTTCGGTGCGATCCCGTTCACCGACGCCATCATCGTGCGCTATGTCGATGACCGCATGCGGTCGCGCGTGACGGGCATGCGGCTCGCGGTGTCCTTCACCGGCGCGTCGCTTGCGATCTGGCTCCTCGGCCCCGTGGTGAAGTCGGCCGGTTTCGGCACCATGCTGAGCGCGATGGCGGCGATCTCCGTCTGCACGACCCTGTTCGTCTGGATGCTGCCCACTCAATCGCGTCCCGCAATCGCGGTGGCAGCGGCAGCGGAGTAGGCGGATCTCCTAGCCGTCGAGCACGGCGCTGTTGACGACCATCTCGGGGTCGAGGCGCCCATCGAGACCCGCCAGCGCATTCCGGGCGCACACCGTGGCGACGCGATCGAAGGTCTCGCTGATATAGGCGGCGGTATGCGGCGTCAGCACGACATCGTCGCGAGCGAGCAGCGCATTGGAGCGCAATGGCGGCTCGGTCTGCAGCACGTCGAGACCGGCGCCGGCGAGCCGACCCTGCTGCAACGCCATCGCCAGCGCGGCTTCGTCGACGACCGGCCCGCGCGCGACATTCACGACGAAGGCCGAGGGCTTCATGACCGCGAGCGTGCGCGGCCCGATCAGGCCGCGCGTCGCCGCGCTCAGCGCGCAGGCGAGCACGACGAAATCGGCCTGCGGCAAGGCGCGCATCAGGTCGGGCTCGGCGATGAAGCCGCTGGCCGGATCGGGAGCGACGAACGGATCCACGACCACCACGCGCATGCCGAACGCGGCGACGCGCCGCGCGATCTCGCGCCCGATGAAGCCATAGCCGACGAGCACGCAAATCTTGGCGAGCAGCTCGACGCCACCGAAGCCGCGCGGCCAGGCGCCGTGCTTGATCGCGCGATCGAGGGCAGGGCCGCGCTTGGCCAGCGCCAGCATCAGATAGAGCGCCTGCTCGGCGACCGTCGGCGCATTGGTGCCGCCGGTGGTCGCCAGCGGAATGCGCCGCGCGGTCAGGGCGGCAACGTCGAAATTGTCGTAGCCGGCGCCGAAGCGGCAGGCGACGCGCAGGCGCGGCGCGCGTGCGATCGACGCGGCGCTCAGCGCGGGTTGCTCCATCGCCATGATCACGCCGTCGGCTTCGGGCAGCGCGGCGTCGAGCGCGGCCGCGCTGGGCTCGGGCAGGATCCGCATCTCGACATCGGCGCGCGCGGCCAGCACGCGCATGCCCGGCTCGGGCAGTCTTTCGGTGAGGACGAGGATGTGGCGAGACATGGCGGCCGACCGGGGAGAGCAAGGGATGCCGCCTCAGTGCCGCAGACCGGCGTGCACCGCAATGGCGATGCTGGCGCGATGTGCCGGCGCATGCTCCGATCATCGCCGCGATTCGTTCGGGGAGGAGACATGGCTACGACGGACAACGCAGTGCCTGTCGCGGTGATCGGCGCCGGCTGGTACGGCGCGCAGAATCATATTCCCGTGCTGGCCGGCCGGCCGGATGTGCGTCTCGACGGCGTGTGCCGCCTGGGTGCGGCCGAGCTCGAGCGCGTGCGCGCGCATTTTGGCTTCGCCTTCGCCGCGGAGGATTATCGCGAACTCCTGGCGCGGCGGCCGCGCGCCGTCGTGGTCTCGACGCCGCATCATCTCCATTACGCCCAGACCCGCGACGCGATCGCGGTCGGCGCCCATGTGCTGTGCGAGAAGCCGATGACTCTGGTCGCC
>JANNTF010000760.1:0-15260 GCA_031403455.1 Alphaproteobacteria bacterium
CCATCGCGCCAAGCACGAAAAGACTCCCTCCCCCTTGCGAGGGAGGGTTGGGGTGGGGGGCTTCAGCCCGGCAGGCTGGCGCCGTCGCGCGCGTAGATCTGGCGCAGGCTGCAATTGGTGTTGTGCTCGACCACGATGCTGCCGGGTTGACCGTTCAGCGTGATCCAGGCTTCCCAACCGGTGACGCGGCCCCCATCGCGGCCCCCGCCCGAAACCGGGATGTAATAGGCCGAGGCGAGGGCGCCGGCGGTCACGCCGCGCGCGGCGAGCGCCACCGCTGTCGCGTCGTTGCAGACATGCGCAGCCTTGCCGCGCAAGGCGGCCACCAGATCGCCAGGCGGCGCAAGCGAGGCGGCTTGCCGTTCACTGGCACAGCCGAGGACGAATAACGGCAGCAGCGTGACGGCTCGAAACCAATGCGACATGGTTCAATCTCCTTGGACCGACGGCTTCGCCAGCATCAGGCATAAGACTTGGCGCGCGCGGCGGAGACGACAATTCACGTCGCGGAGAGTTGAACGCGCTCAGGGCGCGAGCCAGACCTCCGCCAGATCCTGGCCCAGGAGATTGCTCGGCGAGAGCTTCCAGCCCTTCACGTTGGGACGCATCGGCACCGGGCGCAGCTGCCAGAACAGCGGCAGGGTCGCGGCATCCTCGATCGCGCGTTTCTGGAAATCGGCGAGCAGGGATTTGCGTTGCGCCACGTCCGAGGCGACGCGCTGCAGATCGTAGAGCCGGTCGAGCTCGCGATCGATGCGCCGCGAGAAATTATTCGGGCTGCGGTCGCTCGAGAGGAATTTCGTGAGTCCGAGCGCCGGCTCGTCCGAGTATTCGTTCGACGCATCCATGATGACGTCGAAATTGCCGCTGATGAGCGCCGAGGACCACGGCGCGGTCTCGAGCGGCCGGTGCTCCACCGTCACGCCGATCTGGCGCCACTGATCGATCAGGAACACGCCCACCGGCACGAAGGAGCTGGCGAAGTTGCGATTGATCAGCGTGAAGCTGAGATTGCTGCGCCCGGCTTCCGCGAGCAGCCGCCTCGCCTCCGCACGCGCGGCGGCGATGTCGCGCCCGAAACCCGGCAATTGCGCGAGCGCGTCGTCGGGCAGCGCATAGGGCGCGCCGGGACGCATCAGGCCGCCGAGCAGATGCTGCGGCACGAGACGCGCAAGCGCCTGCGATCCAGCGCGGCGATCGATCGCCAGGGTCAGCGCACGCCGCACGCGCGCATCGTCGAAAGGCGGTTTGCTGGTGTTGAAGGCGAGCATCATCATCACGACGATCGGACTCTCCTCGATGCGGATCTGGTCGCCCAGCGCCTGCACCAGCCGATCGCGCTCGGACGGAGTCAGCCCGCGGAAATCCGCCATCACCTGGCCGCCTTGCAGCGCGTTGAGCAGAGCCGTCGTGTTCTGGAAGAACACCGCGCGCCAGCCGTCGAGATAGGGCAGGCCAGCGCGGAAATACGCATCGAAACGCTGCGCCTGCCAATGCGAGCCGCGGACATGCTCGACGAAGCGGAACGGCCCCGTGCCCATCACCTTCTTAGTCGGATACTCGGGATCGGCCGCCAGCCGCGCCGCGGAATAGAGGCAGTTCCACGGGCTCGCGAAGATCTCCGGCATCGCGACGTTCACGGCCTTGAGCCGGAACACGATGCTGCGCGGATCGGGCGTCTCGATCGCGGCGATGTCCTCGAACAGCGCCTGGCGCACCGAGACGGTTCCGGCCGGCGGGCTGCGCAGGCGCTCATAGGTCGCCTTCACATCGCTCGACGTCAGCGTGCTGCCGTCGTGGAATTGGATCCCCTCGCGCAAACGAAAACGATAGGTGAGGCCGTCGCCGGAAACCTCCCAGCTCTCGGCCACGTCGCCGACGACGCGCGGATAGGCGTCGAGATCGAAGCGCAGCAGCGTCGAGTAGGACGGCGCCACGGCATGAATCGTCGCGAAGGTCTGCGACGCATGGCAGTCATAGGTCGGCGGCTCGGCGGCGATCGACACGATCAGCGTACCGCCGCGTCGTGGCGTCTGCGCCTCGGCCCCGATGGCGACCAGCATCAGCGCCATCGCCAGAATCAAACGCCCGATCATCTCAGTCTCCTCGTTCTTTCCAATTATGCCGCGGCCGCCACAGGCGACTCGCCCTCGAGCGTCGTGCGAAACATCATGCGCACACCCGTGCTCTCGTCGAAGCCGGTGGCGCAGTGCAACGTGCAGCGATTGTCCCAGAGCATCGCGTCGCCGACGCGCCAGACATGGCGGTAGTGGAAGCGCGGCTCGCGCGTATGCGCCTGCAGCTCCAGGATCAGCGCATGACCTTCGTCCTGCGCCATGCCCTCGATATCGATCGCCCAGCGCCCGACATAGAGCGCGGTGCGTCCCGTGCGCGGATGACGCCGCGCGATCGGGTGCCAGACATCCGGCCGCGCGCGCTTCTGCTCGTCGGTCAGCGCGGGCTCTTCCGGATAGTGAAAATTATGGAGATCGACGCGGCTGAAGCGCGCGCGCCGACCGATCAATTTCCGCTGCGTGGCTTCGGGCAGCGTGTCCCACGCCGCGTAGAGATCGGCCCAGATCGTGTCGCCGCCCGCGGCGGGGATCTGTTGGGAATGCAGGAAGGACCCGGCATTGGGCAGAATCTTGTCCTCACCATCGGTGTGGAAGCCCAGCCCGACACGCCGCATGCCGAAGGGCTGACCATCCTTCTCCGCGTTGGCGACCACGAAGATCTCGCGATGGTCGGGATGGTTGTAGTGCAGCGGCGTCATGATGTGCAGCGGACCGAGCCGTCGCGTGAACGCGACATGCTGCGCCGGCGTCATCGTTAGTCCGCGGAAGAGCAGGATCGAACTCCGGTACCAGGCCGCCTCGACGCTGCGGAAGGTCGCGTCGTCGAGTTCGAGATGGGGATCGACGCCGGAGATCTCGGCGCCGAACCGCGGGGTCAGGGGACGCAAGGTGATTGGCATGTGTCAGCTGCCCGCCTGCTTGGCCAGGATCTCGCGCAGGCGCTGATTGGTGCCGTTGAGATCGGGCAGCCTGGCGCCCTTCGCGACTTCGGCGAGGCGGATCTTCTCATCGGCCTGCATGCCGATCGCGCGCGTCGCCGCGGCGCGGATCTGCTCGGGCTTCAGGACGAGCACGCCGTTCTCGTCGGCGAGGATCGCATCGCCGGGCGCGACGGGAACGCCGCCGCAGCTGATCGGTACGCAGAACTCGCCATTGTCGAATAGCCGCTTGCTCGTCACCGTGGACAGGCCGCGCGCCCACACCGGCATCGCGTAGTCGCGGATCTCGCCCACATCGGTCGCCACGCCATCCATGATGATGCCGCGGCAACCAGCCTCGCGCGCGGCATAGGCGACACCGCCGCCGCACGCCGCGTGACGCTGATCGCCGGCGCGATCCATCACCAGCACGTCGCCGGGACGCAGCTGACCGAGCGCGTAATGCACGATCGTCCCGTCGACTCCCGTCAGGCGCACGGTCACCGCGGTGCCGGCGATGCGCCGATCCGGCAGCAAGGCGCGGATCCCAGGATCCATGAATCCGAATTCCAGGAAATGGCCGATCGTGGCGGGCTCGGCGTTGGCCAGAAGCTCGATCAGCACCGGGTCGATCTGCGGCGGCAATGGATTGATGACGAACATGGCTCCCCTCTCGAGTGGATCCGGACAGGGCAGCAGAGGAACGATTTCTATGCAAGCGCCGCGACGACCCTGCATGATCGCGCGATGCCGAGACTCACCGATGGATCCTGCGCCGCGACGCCATTCTGCGACGACGATTCGCTCGGCTACACGCGCAGTCGCACGCGCATCGCACCGGGCAACGGGCTGCTCCTGGACGCGGCCTATCGTCACGCGCATTTGCCGCTGGTGGCGCCGGATCATCCCCGGATCATCGCGACACGGGCGGGAAGTCCGTACCGGCTGGGCCGGCATCCGCGCGTGTTCTCGCTGGCGCTGCCGATCGCGGGCGATGCGCTGCAGCAGGCCCCCGCCTATCGGCAGCTCGAGCAAGCGCTGCGCGAATCGCGCTTCGCGCACAAGATCGCCTGGAGCGTGCTCGCGCCGCGCAAGGCCGTGCTGCATGCGACGATCTGCGCCAACCTGGCGATCGACGCCAAGCCCGTCATCGCGCCGGAAATCCGTGACGCGCTGAGCCGGCTCGGGCCGCTGCACATCGAGCTGCGCGGGTTGTTCTCGGGCAGCATGAATCTCGGTCGGCTCTATCTTCGCGTCCATCCCGAGCGCCGTGACGGCATCAACATGGTGCAGCGGATTCAGCGCAGCTTTGGTGGCCGCGAGACCGACCTCTATCCCCTGGGCATGTTCAATCTCGTCGACGATCTCGATGCGACGGAGGCGGATGCCCTGATGACCCTCATCGAGCTCTGGTGGGCGCAACCGCTGCTGCGCCTCGAACTCGATCACCTCTGGCTGCTCGGCGCGACGGATGACCTCGTCCTGGACGACCCGGTGATCGAGCGCATCGCGCTGACCAGGAAAGTCAGCGCGCGCGAATCCTGACCAATGCGACGAGGCTCGCCGCCAGCAGCGCCAGCGTCCCTGGCTCGGGGATCTGGGCGTCGTCTTCGCTGGCGAGATGCACGGCATAGCCGTCGGGGAGCGGCAACTCGCCCGCGGGCGGACCATAGGCGGGGATGCCTTGGAAGCTGCGGATCGCGAGGGGATCCTGCGAGCTGGCGGAGCGGGTGCCGACATCGAAGCCGGCCTGCGATGACGTGCCGCTGTCGAACTGGAAAATGAAGGAGAACGGCGTCGGCGAATATGCACCGCCGGGCCCGAAGGCCAGCGGCAGAAAGGCGAAGCCGAGATTCGACTGCGAGATGAAGAAATCCTCGCGGAACTCGTAGACCCATTCCTCGGTGCCGTCGCCAAGGATGTTCTTCGTCGACGTCACACAGGGAGCCGGGCAGCCATTGGCGATCAGGGCGTCGTCGTTCTCGCGCGTACTGGCCACGTTCGTCCCTGCCGGATACCAGACCTTCACGCGGTCGAGCGATTCGGTGGTCGGCCCGCCGCTCATCCTGATGGAGAAGCGCTCAAACTCGTCGGCAGCGGGGTTGCCCGTGCCTGTCGCGGTCGCATTGGCCATGCCGACCGAGAACAGCGGGGCGCGGACCTTGTCGATCTGCTGCGGGGTGAGCTGGTCGAGTTGCAGGCCGTCGGGCGCGACGTCGGCTGCGCTCGACGGCTTGATGCGTGTGGCGCCGGCACTCATCAGATTGTTGGGGCTCGGCGGCAGATTCCCTAGGGTGAGGTGATCGAGTCCGAGGTTATGGCCGAGCTCGTGCGCAAAGGTATCGCCGAGCGCCTGCGTGCCCGAAATTACCAGGCCATTGCCATTGATGAAGGCGACGCCGCGAATCTCGGCGTTTGCAGAATCGGCGATGCGGCCGACGAAGAACGCGTTGATCGTGGTCGAGTTGCTGCTCTGACCGTGGCCGGGGCCGCGCAGCAGCGCTCTCCACTCGTCGATGCGGGTCGGATTCAGATCATCGACTGTCGTGGTCGTGAATGTCGAATTGTTGTAGCGAACGGTCGGGAGCACGATCACGTCGAGTCCGGCCTGACCGAACGCCTTGTCGGCAATCGCTTCGTTGAGCGGCATGGCCGCGCAATTGGCGCCTGAATTGTCGCAGACCTGGATCGGCTGCAAGGTGACGAAGCGATCGATCGGCACGGCGCGAGCCGGCGCGCACCAGCAGGCCGCGCCTGCGACGATTGCCGTCACGACCATCCAAGATCGGCTCTGCACGAAGCTAACTCCTTGATCGATGGCCACAGCCTAGGCCGATGGCATGTCCGGATCTACGACCCTGGGGTTGAGGAGCGCGCCCGCCTCACTCCTCGCGCAGGCGCGCGCGTGTCGCGCGCATGCGCGGCGCGACGATCGTCAGGATCGCCAGCATCGCGACGCCGAGGAACACGGCGCTGAGCGGCTCGTAGACGAGAACCGCGAGATCGCCGCGCGAGACGATCAGTGCACGGCGCAGATTCTCTTCCATCATCGGGCCGAGCACGAAGCCCAGAACCAGCGGCGCCGGCTCGAACTCGAGCTTGCGCAAGGCGTAGCCGATGATGCCGAACAGCGCCGCGAGCCCGACCTGGAAGGCGCTGCTATCGACCGAGTAGACGCCGATCGCGCAGAGCAGGACGATCGCGGGAAACAGCAATCGATAGGGAACGCGCAGCAGCGAGACCCAGACCCCGATCAAAGGCAGATTGATCACGACCAGCATCAGATTGCCGATCAGCATCGAGGCGATCAGTCCCCAGAACAATCCGGGCTGCGTGCCGATGATCTGCGGGCCCGGCGCGATGCCCTTGATCTGCATGGCGCCGATCATGACCGCCATGACGGCGTTGGCGGGAATCCCGAGCGTGAGCAGCGGAATGAACGAGGCCTGCGCGCCGGCGTTGTTGGCGCTCTCCGGACCCGCGACCCCCTCGATCGCCCCTTGACCGAAGCGGGACGGATCGCGGCTGAGCTTCTTCTCGACGATGTAGGAGACGAGCGACGCGAGCATCGCGCCGCCGCCGGGGATGACGCCGAGCACCGCGCCGAGCGCCGTGCCGCGCATCACCGCAGGCGCCGATTGGCGCATCTCCGCGCGCGTGAGCCAGAGGCGGCCGGTGCGGCCAGCGACGACATCGCGGCTGCCGGCATTCTCGAGATTGATCGCGATCTCGGCGAGGCCGAACAGCCCGACGGCGATGCAGACGAAGGGCAGGCCCTCGCTGAGCTCCGGCAGACCCAGGCTCATGCGGACCGCGCCCGAATTCACGTCGGTGCCGACCAGCCCCAGCGCGAGGCCGAGCAGCACCATCGCGATCGCCTTGGCGAGCGAACCCGCCGCGAGCACTGTCGCCAGAATCAGCCCGAGCACCATCAGCGAGAACATGTCCGCCGCACCGAATTTGAGCGCGAGTTCCGCGAGGGACGGCGCGAACAGCCCGGTGACCAGGGTGACGACGATGCCGGCGAACAGCGAACCGAGCGCGGCCACCGCGAGCGCGGCGCCGGCGCGGCCCTGGCGCGCCATCGGATGGCCATCGAGGCAGGTGACGACCGACGACGATTCGCCGGGGAGATTGACGAGGATCGCGGTGGTCGAGCCGCCATATTGCGCGCCGTAATAGATGCCCGAGAGCATGATCAAGGCGCCGAGCGGCTCGAGCGAGAAGGTCAATGGCAGCAGCATGGACATCGTCGCGATCGGGCCCACGCCCGGCAACACGCCGACCAGCGTTCCGATCAGCGCGCCGGCGAAGCAGAGCAGCAGATTGTCGGACGTGAGCGCGGCGCCGAAGCCGAGCGCCAGGCCACTCAGGATGTCCATGCAGGCGGCATGATCGGGATGAGCTGGCCGAGGCCCCAGACGAAGACGACGCTCGCGACGATCGCCGCGGCGAGCGTGAAGACGACCAGTTCGAGCGGCCGCGCATCGCGCCCGGCCAGCGCCGCGAGCGGCACGCTCACGCAGGTCGCGACGATCAATCCGGCGCGTTCGATCAGCAGACCGAAGGCGAGCATGGCGAGCGCCAGCACGATCGCCGCGCGCGGACGCCACGCCGGCATCGCGCGCGGCTCACCCAGCCAGGCGTGGATCGCCAGACCGAACCCGATCGCCGCGAGCGCGACGGCAAGCATGCGCGGCACATAACCGGGGCCCATCGCGCGCAATGTGCCGACAGGGAAACGCGCGTTGAGCTGCCAGATCAGGGCCGCCAGCGCGAGCAGCACGATGCCGGCCAGCAGATCGACGCGACGCCGCACGCGCAGAGCCGCGACGACGCGCATGCTCAGCTGACCTTCAGCCCGGCGATCTCGATCACCTCGGACCATTTCTTGTTCTCGGCGCGGACATAGGTTTCGAACTCGACGGGCCCGAGCCCGAAGCCACGACAGCCCTGATCGGCGAGCGACTTCACCACGCTGTCCTGCGCCAGCGCGCGGCGCAGCTCCGCCGAGAGCCGGTCGATCGCGTCGCGCGGCATCCCCGCGGGGCCGACGATGCCCCACCAGGGCGCGGCCGAAAATCCCGGCAATCCGGCTTCGGCGACGGTCGGAATCTCCGGCGCCTGCGCCGCGCGCGCCGTCGTGGTGACACCCAGCGCGGTGATTCGATTCGCCCGCACATTCTCGATCGTGGTCGTGAAGGCATCGAAGAAATAATCGACGCGGCCGGCGAGCAGATCCGTCATGGCCGGCACCGTCCCGCGAAACGGCACGTGGATCGCCTGGATGCCGGCGGTGCGGTTGAACAATTCCGCGGTGAGATGCGATGTCGCGCCGAGGCCCGAGGAGGCGAAGTTCAACTTGCCGGGATTGGCCTTGGCATGAGCGATGAACTCCGTGAGCGTCGCCGGCAAGCCGCGGCGCGTGACCAGCATGAAGGGCCCGTCGCCGATCGGGCCGATGAACCCGAAATCCTTGTCGGGGTTGAACGGCGTCTCCTTCTCGATCAGCGGTCGATAGAAGGTGCCAGCCCCCGCGATCAAGATCGTATAGCCGTCGCCAGGGCTCTTCGCGACGATGTCTGAACCGAGCGCGCCGCCCGCGCCGGGTCGGTGGTCATAGACCATCGGCTGGCCGAGGCCTTTCTGCATCTCGTCGCCGACGATGCGCGCGATGGCCGATGTGGCGCCACCGGCCGGCCATGGCACGACGAAGCGGATCGGCTTGCCGGGAAAGGCGGATTGCGCCTGCGCCCGACCGGCGAAGGTCGCGGCGGCGGCGAGGGCGAGGGCATGACGGCGAGCGAGCATATCGAGTCTCCTGTGACGAAAGCTGCGATCGCCCCGGGGCGCGCTGCGCGCTGGTGCTGACATCGCGCGGACGAGCCTCCAAGATCCATGTCGACATCATTCAGCCCGATCCCGGAGGTCAGAGCAATGACGGACACCAATCTGGATCCACTCCCGGACGCGCTGCGCCAGCAACTCCTCGCCGTTGCCGTGCCGACGCTGTCTCAAGCGCTCTATGCGAAGGGATTGCGCACCCGT
The DNA here is from genome assembly GCA_031403455.1 of Alphaproteobacteria bacterium. Lineage (GTDB taxonomy): Bacteria > Pseudomonadota > Alphaproteobacteria > CACIAM-22H2 > CACIAM-22H2 > CAIOSQ01. The sequence continues at coordinate 9,041 of JANNTF010000760.1, forward strand.
TTTCTGCACGGCCTGACGCCGTGCAATCCCGGCGAGGCGCGGTTCTGCGGGCCGGCCTTCACGGTGCGCGCGATTCCCGTGCGGGAGGATCTGCGCGACGCGGTCGCGCGCGGCGAAGCGCCCAATCTCCACCGTCTGGCCTTCGACGCCGCGCCTGCGGGATCGGTGCTGGTCTGCGCGACCGGCGATGCCGTGCGGGTATCCGTGCTCGGCGACATCATCGCGACCGCGCTGATGCGCCGCGGCGTCGCCGGCGTGGTGGTCGACACGGGCGTCGCGGACATTGCGGCCGTCGGCCGGATCGCGCTGCCGCTGTTCTGCGCCGGCTCGGCCCCCGTGCCCTCGCCCGCTCAGATCATGGTCGTCGATCACGGGCTGCCGGTCGGCATCGCCGGGGTCGCTGTCTTCCCCGGCGACATCATGGTCGGAGACGCGAATGGCGTGGTGTGCATCCCGCGCGCAATGGCCGCGTCGATCGCGACCTACGCCGCGGAGAAGGAGGCCCTCGAGGAATTCATCGTCGAACAGATCGCGGCCGGCGCGCCGCTGGCCACGACCTATCCGCCGGACGCCGCGACCATGGCGCGCTATCAGGCCTGGCGCGCCGCCAAGCTCACTGGCGCGCGACTCCCGACCGGGTGAGATTGACGATCATCGTCGCCGTCGCCGCGCCGAGGCAGCGATAGGAGAGATCGGTCATGTGCAGGCCGTCGGGATCGATCATCGCGGCCATGCTCATCTGCTGGCGCGCCACCCATCCGGCCATGATCTCGTAACGCGGGAGATAGGGGATGCGCGCCGTCTCGGCGACGACTTGCAGATGCTGGGCAAAGGCCGAGCGCTGCTGCGCGCGATCGACGCGCGGACTCTTCTGCGGTCCCATCAGCAGCACGTCGATGCCCGCCGCCTGGAGGCGCCGGATGCCGACGAACAGATCCTCGACGAACAGGCCCAGATCGCTGCCATGGAGCGCGCTGTTGGTTCCGGTCTGCCAGATCACGAGATCGGGCCGCTCGGCGATCACATCAGCGTCGATGCGCTGCATCATCTCGTGCGCTTCCTGGCCGCTCACGCCCTTGTTGAGCACGCTGACGTCGCTGCGCGGCAACGACCGCACCAGGAAATCCTGCAGCTGCGCGGGGTAGGCCTGCGCCGTGCTCGTCGCACCGACACCCTCGGTCGACGACGACCCCAGCGCGACGATGCGAATCGCGGCGCCGTCCGCGACCAGGCGCGCGGTGCGCTCCAAGCGGTGCGCGCTCTCGAGCAATTGCGCGGGCTCGACGTAGCATTCGTCGGACGCACGTGATTCGGGGCTCCATCCGATCGCGATGGCCAGCGCGACCGCGGCGGCGATCTTCCGTCGCGCCGTATTTCGTGCATGATCGCTCAACGACGACAGCATGAGTGAGATCGCAATGCGCAACCTGACGATCGACGGCGCCAGACTCTGGGCGAGCATCATGGAGATGGCGAGAATCGGCGCGACGCCCAAAGGCGGCGTCTGCCGGCTCGCGCTCACGGAACTCGATCGCATCGGGCGCGAGGTTTTCATCGACTGGTGCAAGAAAGCGGGCTGCTCTGTAGCCGTGGACAAGGTCGGTAACATATTTGCCCGTCGCCCGGGTCGCGACAACACAAAGCCGGCGGCCATGACGGGCAGCCATCTCGATACGCAACCTACGGGCGGGCGTTTCGACGGGATTTTCGGCGTATTGGCGGGACTTGAAGTGGTGCGCACGCTCAATGATCGTGGCATCGAGACCGATGCCCCGATCGACATCGCGGTGTGGACCAATGAGGAGGGCTCGCGCTTCTCGCCGGCCATGATGGGGTCGGGCGCCTATGCCGGCGTGTTCACGCTCGCCGATGTGCTGGCCAAGCAGGATGTGGACGGCAAGATCTTCGCCGACGAGCTGGCGCGGATCGGCTTCGCGGGGCCCGACGAACCGGGTAGCCGCAGCATCAAATGCTATGTCGAGGCGCATATCGAGCAAGGGCCGATCCTCGAGGCCGAGGGCAAGACGATCGGCGTAGTGACGGCGGCGCAGGGTCAGCGTTGGTACGAGATCACCGTCACGGGCCAGGAGGCGCATGCCGGGCCGACGCCGATGCCGCGGCGGCGCGACGCGCTGGTCGGCGCGGCGCGGATGATCGAGCTGGTCAACCGCATCGGGCGCGAACGCCCGCCCTATGCCTGTTCGACGGTCGGGTTCATCCAGTCGAAGCCGAATTCGCGCAACACGATTCCCGGCGAAGTCTTCTTCACCGTCGATTTTCGCCATCCCGACAATGATGTGCTGAGCGCGATGGACGCCGCGCTCAAGACCGGCTTCGCGGCGATCGCGGCGGAGTCCGGCCTGGAGCTCGCGGTGAAGGAGTTCTGGTATTCGCCGCCTACGCCGTTCACGAAGAATCTGGTCGATGCGGTGCGCGAGGGCGCGACGCGCCATGGCTACGCGCATCGCGACATCGTCTCCGGCGCCGGGCATGACGCCGTCTATCTCGCGAGGATCGTCCCCGCGGCGATGATCTTCGTGCCGTGCGTGGGCGGCATCAGCCACAACGAGATCGAGGACGCGAAGCCCGAGGACATCACGGCCGGCGCCAACGTTCTGCTGCACACCTTGCTGGCGGAGGCGGGTGAACGATGATCATCGAAACCGGACGGCTCACGCTGCGGCCGCCGACCCTGGACGATATCGACGCCTATGCGGTGTTTCGCACCCATCCCTTCGTGACCATGACCTTGCCGCTTCGGTTCGGCGTCGATCCGCACGAAAATGCGACACGCTACATACTGATGTTCGAGGAATGCTGGCAGACGCAAGGTTATGGACCGTGGATCGCCATCGAGCGCGCAACCGGCCGGCTGGTCGGACAAGTCGGCCTGCGCTTCCTCAGCGAGTTCGACGAAACCGAAATTCTCTGGGCGATGCACCCCGATGTCTGGGGCCGCGGCTATGCGACGGAGGGCGCCGAAGCCGCCCGCAGCCACGCCTTCGATGCGCTCAGCCTGGAGTATCTGATCGCGCTCGCGCTGCCGAGCAACCGCGCCTCGATCCGCGTGATGGAAAAGCTCGGGATGAATCCCGCCGGCGAGGTCGATTTCAACGGCTATCGCGTCGCGCGCTATTTGCTGCTCCGACCAGCCTGATCGGCGGCGCGCCCGAGCCGCGCGGCAAGCTCCTCGGGCGCGTGCGATAGCCAGCCGGAGTTGGCGCGGATGGCGAAGCGGCGCCCCTGAGGTTCGGGCAAGGCGAGCCCTTCGCGCCGCGCGCTGAGGCGCAAAGCTGCGGGATCGATCGCTCCGGCGTCGAGCCACACGGCGTTGGTGGCATCGACCCCGACCGAAGCGAGCGTGAAGCGGCCCTCGCGCGCGAGCAGGCTGCGGAACTCGGCGAGCTGCGCCAAGACACGCGGCCAGCAGCCAAGCCGATCGTCGAGATGCGCGAGCACCATCACGGCCAACGGCCAGAGCTGCGGCAACGCGCCGCCCAGGCGCCGTCGATCCTGTTCGGTCGCGTCGAGCAAGGCAGCCGAGCCGGCGAGCGCGGCGCCGAAAGGCAATCCCAGCATCTTCCACAGTGAGAGATAGACGCAGTCGAACGGGGCCGAGAAAGCATCGATGCGTCGGCCGGCGGATGCCGCGGCGATCGGCAGCCGCGCGCCGTCGAGATGCAGCGCCACGCCCTGCGCGCGCATCTCCGCCACGACGCGATCGAGCTCGGCGAGCGGAAACATCGCGTTCGCGCGGCGGCGCACCGGGGTTTCGATGACGACGGCGCCGACGCCTTGCCGCACGCGACCGAGCCGCGACTCGAGAATCACCTGTTTCGCGGCGGCAGCGGTGAAGCCTGGCCCATCGGCCGGAACCGTGACGAGCGTGAGCCCCATCACCGCGGCCGCGCCGTCACCGGTATCGGCGAAGACATGGCTGTCGGGATGCACGAGCACGCGCCGCGCGAAACGCGGGCAGAGGCGGTCGAGCGCGATCATGTTGGCCAGCGTGCCGGTGGCGAAGAGCACCGCACGCTCCTTGCCCAGATGTGCGGCGATCGAACGCTCGGCCGCCGCCACGAGATCGCCCTCGCCGTATTTGTCCGCCGTCTCACCGGCGCGCGACGCCGCCGCCTCCAGCCGCCGTGCATAGGCCACCGGCGAGGGATCATCGCTGTCCATGTCGAGATGAATCAGCGCGTCGGTCATGACGCCTCTCCCATGACTGACTCGGCCGAGCGGCCGGTGAGCTGTTCGTAGAGCGCGGGATCGGTGGCGCCCTCGGTGCCGAAAGTGAGCACGCGCGAGGCGCCGTCCAGGGCGAGCGTCGCGCGCAGCGCCGCGTCGCGCGCAGCGAGGATGAGTGCGGCGAGACCAGCGACTCCGGACTCGCCGCCAACCACGCCGTGCTCGCCCAGCAGCTTCATCGCCGGCGCGATCGTCGCATCGCCGATCGCCATGAACGCGTCGGCGCCGGGCGAGAGAATCGCCCATGCCAGCGGCGACGGCTCGCCGCAGGAGAGACCGGCCATGATCGTGTCGAGATCGCCTAGGATATGCGCGATGCGGCCGGCCTCGGCGGAGCGCAGCAGGCAAGCCGCCTTGTCGGGTTCGACGACGATGATCCGGGGCCGCGCCGTGCCGAAGCGCTCCCAGAAATGAGCGACCGTCACAGCCGCAACGCCGCCGACACCGCCTTGCACGAAGACATGCGTCGGCACGCCGCCCTGCGCCACCGCTTCGGCGATCATCACGCCGTAGCCTTGCATCACATCCCTGGGGATCTCGGTATAGCCGTCCCAGGAAGTGTCCGACACGACGACCCAGCCCGCGGCCGCCGCATCGTGGGCGGCGCGGCGCACGGAGTCGTCGTAATTGCCCTTCACCCGTCGGATCTCCGCGCCGAACGCGCGGATCGCGGCCGCGCGCGCCTCGCTCACGCCTTCATGAACGTAGATCACGCAGGCGCAGCCGGCTTCGCGTGCCCCCCAGGCGACCGAGCGGCCGTGATTGCCGTCGGTCGCGCAGCACACCGTGAAAGGCTTGCCGCCGGCGGCGCGCGCCAGCTTCTTCACCGCATAGGCGCCGCCGAGCGCCTTGAAGCTGCGCAACCCGAAACGATGCTGCTCTTCCTTGAACGTGATCGCGCCAAGTGCGAGGTCGCGCGCGAGGAAGTCGAGATCGCGCAGCGGCGTCGCGGCATAGCCGGGCCAGGACGCGATCTCCGCGCGCGCCTGCGACTCCTTCGCCAGCGAGAGAATGTCCTGCAGCGCCGCGGGATACGGCGCTGCGCGATCGACCGACGCGTTGAGGATGAACTCCATGCCTGTCACCGTCCCGCGCCCGGCGATGCCGTGCCGAGCCAGCTTTCGAGCGGCGTCGACAAACCGGTCATCGCAACGGCTGGCGGCGGCGCCAGCGACCCGCGCGTCGGCTTGACCGATTCCAGCCGGGCGGCGGCGAGGCACTGGGTGATCAGGCAAGTCAGCGAGCAGAGCAGCGGCGCCTCGACACGCGGCTGCAGGCGCGCCGCGAAGCCGACCAGTCCGGCGCCGCCGAGAATCACGATGTCGGCGCCGTCCTCGGCGACCAGTCGCTGCGCCAGTGCGGCGAGCTGACCGTCGGCGCGCGCCGGATCGGCCGCGATCTCGGCGCCGGTGAGCGTCGTCGCGCGGATGCCGGCGAGCCGGCGCGTGAAACCGAGAAGCTGCGCGAGCTCGCCGAGCATCGCGACCCAGCGCACGCCGCCGGTGATGATGCCGATGCGCGTGCCGAGCTGGCTCGCGATGGTGAGCGACGCTTCGGCCATGCCGAGCACGGGAATCGGCGAGAGCTCCTTGAGCGCCAGCAGACCCGGATCGCCGAAACAGGCCAGAGCGACGGCGTCGAAGCGCGCGGGATTGTCCGGCCCGACATGCTCGGCGAGCAGATCCAGCGCGGCGTGGCCGGCGATCGCGGCGGCGCTGCGCGTGCTGATATACGCCGCCCCGAAACGACCGGTCGCTGCGACGATCCGCGTGCCCTCGGGCGCGACGCGCTGCGCCGCCGCCGCCATCGACGCCGTCATCGACGCCGTCGTATTCGCGTTCACCAGCAGCAACTTCATCCCGGTCCCCGGTCACGACATTCCAACCGCAAGTATCACATCGTCGCCGCGCTGACTCATTCGTAAACGCCCCGCGGTACCCGTCGCCCCTCCCCGAGTCGAGGAGGGGCGACG
>JANNTF010000761.1:0-4416 GCA_031403455.1 Alphaproteobacteria bacterium
GCCGGTGATCATCTGGCCGACGGCGGTCAGGCTGCCGATGGTCTGGACCCAGGTTTCCTCGATCGCGCGCCCGATCGCGGTGACCGGCGAGCGAATCGCCTCGATGTCGCGCTGTCCGCTCGACCGGATCCCGAGTCGGGCGAGACGCATCTTGTTGCCCAGCCGGTCAGTCTCCTCGACGATGACCGGGACCAAGGGCGTTGAGATCGTCTTGCCATCGCGCTCGTAGGCGACGATCAGCGGTTGATCGAGATTGATCAGCACCACGCGCTGAATTTCCTCGAACCGGTCGATCGACTGTCCATTGATCGCAACGATGCGGTCGCCGGCCTTCATGCCAGCTTTGTCCGCCGGCATGCCTTCGATCGTCGAGCCGACGACCGGCGGCGTGAAAGGCCGCCCATAACTCATGAACAGGACGGCAAAAATCAGGATCGCAAAGAGGAAATTGGCGATCGGTCCGGCCGCGACGATGGCCGCTCGCCATCCCAAAGGCTTGTGATGAAAGGACACCGCACGTTCGGCGGCAGTCATGGCCTGGCCCGCCTCATGGTCAGGTGAACTGGCCGCGTCGGAGTCCCCGTACATTTTCACGTAGCCGCCAAGCGGCAGCCAACCGATCTTCCACCGCGTCCCAGCGCGGTCGGTCCAGCCGACCAGTTCGCGACCGAAGCCAATCGAGAAGGTCTCCACGCGCACGCCCGCGCGCCGCGCGACCCAGTAATGGCCAAGCTCATGCACAAAGACGAGTACGGTCAGCACGAGCAAAAATGGCGCGGCGTAGTTCCAGAACTGACTCAGGTATTCCATGGGCGAACGCTTTCTCTTTCTCTTTTCTTCTTCGAATCAGGCGCTGGGGCCCGTACTCGGCGAGTTCATCGTCACACGATAGCTGCTGGCTCGGCGCGAGATGAGTTTCTGCGCATGGCGTCGTCCGGCGCCATCGATCGCCTCGACATCGGCGAGGGTGAGCGGTGGCGGAAAATCGAGGCTGTCGAGCGTCGCCTCGACCGTCGCGACAATGTCGAGAAACCCGGTCTGGCCGGCGAGGAAAGCAGCGACAGCCACTTCATTGGCAGCATTCAGCAAAGTCGGCACGGCCCCGCCTTCGAGCAAGGCCCGCCGGGCCAAGGATATGGACCGGAATCTATCCGTATCAACAGGTTCAAAGGTGAGCTTCAGATCACTGGTGAAATTCAGCCGCGGCGTGTCCATGGCGATGCGATCAGGCCAGGCGAGCGCCACGGCGATTGGCGTGCGCATATCCGCCGTGCCCAACTGCGCAAGTACCGACCCATCGACATAGACGACCATCGAATGGATCACGGATTGGGGATGAACCACGACGTCGATCTGTTCCGGCGTGACCGGAAAAAGATGAAATGCCTCAATCATCTCCAGGCCCTTGTTCATCAGGCTTGCTGAGTCCACGGAGATCTTGGCGCCCATCGACCAGTTGGGATGGGCAACGGCCTGCTCGGGAGTCGCCCGCGCCATTTCAGCGAGGCTGCGGGTTCGAAACGGTCCCCCCGAAGCGGTCAAGATGAGTTTCTCCACCCCGCCGGGGCGCACGGGATCGAAGACCTGGAAGATCGCGGAGTGCTCCGAATCCACGGGGATGAGCCGCGCTCCGTGGCGTGCGCAAGCGGCCCTCACGAGGTGACCGGCGCACACCAGCGTCTCCTTGTTCGCGAGAGCGACCACGCGGCCCTGTTCGATGGCGGCCAAGGTGGGCGCCAGTCCGGCAGCCCCGACAATTGCTGCCATCAGAAGGTCGGCAGGCCGTCGTGCCGCGTCGAGCACCGCATCAGCTCCGGCCGCCGCCTCGATACCCGAACCCGCCAGCGCGGTCTTGAGCGCGCCGTAGGCGCCTGGATCGGCGATGACCGCCAGCTTGGCGCCCGATGTCCGAGCAGCCCGAGCCAGCTTCTCGGCGTCGCGACCGGCGACCAGAGCCTCCACCGTGAAGCGGGTCCCGGCTCGGGCGATCACATCCAAGGTCTGCGTACCCACCGAGCCGGTCGCGCCGAGGATCGTCACCCGCTTCGCTTCCGTCATCGCCATGTCAGAACGCTCCCCGCCGTCGCCCATTGAAACAGCGCCACCGCGGCTGCGGCGGTGATCAAGCCGTCGACACGATCGAGCAGACCGCCATGGCCCGGAATGAGGCTGCTCGAATCTTTGACCCCGAAATGGCGCTTCATGCCCGACTCCAGCAGGTCTCCCATCTGGCCGACGACCGCCAGGGACGCACCGGCAACCGCAAGCGTGCTCATCGTAGGCGCCGTGGAATCCAACGTCGCGAATCCGGCTCCGATGCCGGCGCTGGCAACCATCGCGCCGATCAATCCCGCCCATGTCTTCTTGGGCGAGATGCTCGGCGCGAGCTTCGGACCGCCGATCAGCCGCCCCGCGAAGAATGCGCCGATATCGGTCATCGCGATACTCGTCAGAAGCCAGAAGATCATGCGCTCACCCGAGGCGTCGTGACCGCGCAGCCAAATCAATGCGGCCACGGGCAAGCCGATGTAAATCACACCTGAAGCCATCCAAACCGGATTTGCTCGTTGGCCGGCGCGTGCGATCGCGAAGACCAGCGGCGCCGCGAGAAGCGCTGCCGTCAACGCAAGCAACAGCCGATCCATGAACGCCAGCAGGGCAACCGACGCCATCGCCACGGCGACGATGACACCGGTTCTGCCGAACCGCCCTTCGCCGCACAGCCTCGTCCACTCCCAGGCGAGAATCACCGACGCGGCACCGACGAACAATGCGAAGACGCCATCTCCCGACGCGACGGCGGCGACGGCGATCACCGCCATCAGCAGCCCGAATACGATGCGTGTGCGCAGACCCTGCGCCCAGCCGCCGTCGCTGCCGGCGGTGGACATTGCCTCAGCGACCGGCGGCTCCGTAGCGCCGCTCACGACGTTGGAATTCACCGACGGCCTCGGCAAAATCGCGCTTGCCGAAATCCGGCCATAGCGTGTCGACGAACACGAACTCGGTATAGGCGGACTGCCACAGGAGGAAATTGCTGATCCGCTTCTCCCCTGACGTCCGGATGAGCAGATCTGGATCCGGGATTCCCGTGGTCCAAAGCGCGCGACCGAATTGCGCCTCGTCGATCTGCTCGGGGTCGAGCCTGCCAGCGCGTGCATCATCCGCCAGCCGACGCGCAGCGGCGACGATGTCGGCGCGGCCGCCGTAACTCAGCGCGATGGTCAGATCCAGACGCGTATTCGCGCGGGTCGTATCCTCGGCATTCGCGATCAACGCCAGGATATCGGAGGCAAAGCGCTCACGTTCGCCGATCACGCGGATCTTTACGCCGTTGCGGTGGAGGTCGGCCAATTCCGCGCGCAGATAGTGGCGCAACAGGCCCATCAGATCCGTTACCTCGTCGGCAGGTCGCTTCCAATTCTCGGATGAAAATCCGAACAGTGTCAGATAGCGGACCCCCGCCTCGATCGCCGCTTCGATGGTCGTTCTGACGGCCCCCGCGCCGCGCCGATGCCCCGCGATACGCGGCAAGCCTCGCGCCTTCGCCCATCGTCCATTGCCGTCCATGATGACGGCCACGTGCACCGGCACGGCGGCGGGCCCTGCATGTCGCGGCGCGGCGTCGCGCGAATCAGACATGCGCGACATCTTTCTCCTTGGTCGCCAGCATCTCGTCGATCTTCTTGATGAACTCGTCGGTCGCCTTTTGCACGTCCGCGCTGCGCTTGCGGTGTTCGTCCTCGTTGATCTTGCCGTCCTTCTCGAGTTGCTTGAGCGCTTCCATGCCGTCGCGGCGCACGTTGCGCACGGCGATACGCCCCTGCTCGGCGTATTTATGCGCGACCTTGATGAGTTCCTTGCGGCGATCTTCGGTGAGCGCTGGGATCGGCACGCGCACGAGTTGCCCATCGATCATCGGGTTCAGTCCGAGATTCGCTTCGCGGATCGCCTTCTCTACCGCCTTGACCAATCCTTTGTCCCAGACCTGAACCGACAGCATCCGAGGTTCGGGCACGCTCACGGTCCCGCATTGATTGAGCGGCAGATGACTGCCATAGGCATCGACTTGAATTGGTTCCAGCATGTTGACGGACGCACGGCCCGTTCTCAATCCGGAGAACTCCTTTTTCAGAGCCTCGATCCCGCCGGTCATCCGGCGCTTCAGTTCATCCACATTCGCGTTCGCCGACATGATCTGGTCCTTCGGTTCTCGTCACGGGCCCGGTCGGCGGGCGAATCCCGACCGACTTTACTCCGGCGCCACGAACGGCACGCGTGACGTCAGCTCGCAACCCGATCCGCCACGATCGTGCAGCGTCCTCGACCCTGCATGATCTCGGCGAATCCGCCGGGTGTTTGAATGGAGAATACCAGAATCGGAATGCGATTCTCGCGCGCCAAGCTGATCGCTGA